>NZ_JBEZIR010000016.1:0-95806 GCF_040651175.1 Kitasatospora sp. NPDC048540 | reverse complement strand
CCGCGTCGCGCGGTACGGAGGTGGCCGCTACGCGGGAACAGCCACCCACCACCACCTCCTGCCTGATCACAAGAGCTTGATCAAGAGGGAGCCCCGGTGCGGGCACCCGGGCAGGGAGGCCCCGACGCGGGCGCCCGGCCGGGGAGAGCCCCGGCCGGGCGCCTGCTCCTGCCTGTGCGGCCCGCGTCGCATGGTCAGGCGACCGTCCAGGTGTCGCTGCCGTGCAGCAGGGCGGCGAGGTCACCGGCGCCCTGCTCGGTGGTGGCGCGGGTCAGCTGCTCGGCCATCAGGGTGTCGTAGACCGGGCGGTGGACGTCACGCAGGACGCCGATCGGGGTGTGGTGCAGGGTGTCGGCGTCGGCGAGGCGGGTCAGCGCGAAGGCGGTGGCGGGGCTGGGCCGGTGGGCGTCGTGCACCAGCAGCTGTGCCTCGTTGGCCTCGGTGACGTGGTCGACGTACAGGTCGCCGTCCGGGCCGCGGAAGACCCCGCGGTCGGCGCCGAACCGGACGGGGCGGCCCTGTTCGAGCCGCACCAGCGCCTCGTCCCGGGTGGCCGGCTCCTTGAGGACCTCGAAGGCGCCGTCGTTGAAGATGTTGCAGTTCTGGTAGATCTCCACCAGTGCCGTGCCCTCGTGCTCGGCCGCGGCCCGCAGCACCGACTGCAGGTGCTGGCGGTCGGAGTCGATGGTGCGGGCGACGAAGGTGGCCTCGGCGCCGACCGCCAGCGACAGCGGGTTGAACGGCGCGTCGAGCGAGCCCATCGGCGTCGACTTGGTGATCTTCCCCAGCTCGCTGGTCGGCGAGTACTGGCCCTTGGTGAGCCCGTAGATCCGGTTGTTGAAGAGCAGGATCTTGAGGTTGACGTTCCGCCGCAGGGCGTGGATCAGGTGGTTGCCGCCGATCGACAGCGCGTCGCCGTCACCGGTGACCACCCACACCGACAGGTCGGGGCGGGAGGCGGCCAGGCCGGTGGCAATCGCCGGGGCGCGGCCGTGGATGGAGTGCATCCCGTAGGTGTTCATGTAGTACGGGAAGCGGGAGGAGCAGCCGATCCCGGAGATGAAGACGGTGTTCTCCCGGCGGATGCCGAGCTCCGGCATGAAGGCCTGGACGGCGGCGAGGATCGCGTAGTCACCGCAGCCCGGGCACCAGCGGACCTCCTGGTCGGTCTTGAAGTCCTTGGCGCTCTGGGGGGATTCGGCCTTCGGGACCAGGTGCAGGGAGCGGAAGGCTTCGGTCACTGCCCATCTCCTTCGAGTGTGCCGATCGTGGTCGACAGGACGTCGGCGAGCTGGGCGGCCTTGAACGGCAGTCCGCGGACCTGGTTGTAGGACTGGGCGTCGACCAGGTACTTGGCCCGCAGCAGCAGGGCGAGCTGCCCGAGGTTCATCTCCGGCACGATGACCCGCTCGTAGGAGGCGAGCACCGCGCCGAGGTTGGCCGGGAACGGGTTGAGGTTGCGCAGGTGGGCCTGGGCGATCCGGTGGCCGTCGGCGCGCAGGCGGCGCACCGCGGCGGTGATCGGCCCGTACGTGGAGCCCCAGCCGAGCACCAGGAGGCGGGCGTCGCCGGTCAGGTCGTCGACCTCCAGGTCGGGCACGGTGACGCCGTCGATCTTGGCCTGCCGGGTGCGGACCATGAAGTCGTGGTTGGCCGGGTCGTAGGAGATGTTGCCGGTGCCGTCCTGCTTCTCGATCCCGCCGATCCGGTGCTCCAGGCCGGCCGTGCCGGGCACCGCCCAGGGCCGGGCCAGGGTCTGCGGGTCGCGCTTGTACGGCCAGAAGCCGCCGTCCTCGCGGTTCGGCCCGGTGGCGAAGTCCGGTTCGATCGTGGGGAGTTCGTCGGTCTCGGGGATCCGCCAGGGCTCGGATCCGTTGGCCAGGTAGCCGTCCGAGAGCAGCATCACCGGGGTGCGGTAGGTGATCGCGATCCGGGCCGCCTCCAGGGCGGCGTCGAAGCACTCGGCGGGGGTGGCGGGGGCGACGATCGGCACCGGCGCCTCGCCGTTGCGGCCGAACATCGCCTGCAGCAGGTCGGCCTGCTCGGTCTTGGTCGGCAGGCCGGTGGATGGGCCGCCGCGCTGGATGTCGACCACCAGCAGCGGCAGTTCGAGCGAGACCGCGAGGCCGATCGTCTCCGACTTCAGGGCCACGCCGGGCCCCGAGGTGGTGGTGACGCCGAGCGCCCCGCCGAACGCCGCCCCGAGCGCGGCGCCGATCCCGGCGATCTCGTCCTCGGCCTGGAAGGTGCGCACCCCGAAGTTCTTGTGCCGGCTCAGTTCGTGCAGGATGTCCGAGGCCGGGGTGATCGGGTACGAGCCGAGGAACAGCGGCAGCCCGGAGCGGCGGGACGCGGCGATCAGGCCGTAGGACAGCGCGAGGTTCCCGGAGATGTTGCGGTAGGTGCCGGCGGGCAGCCGGGCCGGCGGGATCTCGTACGAGACGGCGAAGTCCTCGGTGGTCTCGCCGAAGTTCCAACCCGCCCGGAAGGCCGTGATGTTGGCCTCGGCGATGGCGGGTTTCTTGGCGAACTTCCGGCGCAGGAAGGTTTCGGTGCCGTGGGTGGGGCGGTGGTACATCCAGGACAGCAGGCCGAGGGCGAACATGTTCTTCGCCCGCTCGGCGTCCTTGCGGGCCAGACCGCTGTCCTTGAGGGCCTCCAGGGTGAGCGTGGTCAGCGGCACCCGGTGCAGGCGGTAGGCGTCCAGCGAGCCGTCGCCCAGCGGGTCGGCGGCATAACCGACCTTCGCCAGTGCCCGCTTGGTGAACTCGTCGGTGTCGACAATGATCTCCGCGCCGCGCGGCAGATCGGCAAGGTTGGCTTTCAGGGCAGCCGGGTTCATCGCGACCAGCACGTTCGGCGCGTCGCCCGGGGTCAGAATGTCATGATCGGCAAAGTGCAACTGGAAACTGGAGACACCGGGGAGCGTCCCGGCGGGTGCCCGGATCTCGGCCGGGAAGTTGGGCAGCGTCGACAGATCGTTGCCGAACGCCGCTGTCTCCGAGGTGAAACGGTCACCGGTGAGCTGCATACCGTCGCCGGAGTCACCCGCGAAGCGGATGATCACACGATCCAGGCGCCGGATGGGCTTGCCGGGTCTTCCACTCGTACCGGACCGGGCGGCGGACTCGGGTCCGCCCTCCCCGTCCGAGCCGTCCACTGCTGCTGACTGATCGACCTGACTGGTCACTGCCGCGGACCTCCTCGTGGCGCCAGCCGCGGGCGTGAGCCGTGTGCCCCGTCCGCCTGGTGCACCAGTCGCATCCTAAGCGGGTCGGGCCCGGCTGGAGGGGAACTCGGAGTCTTGGACCATCCCGTCTCGCCCGGATGCCGCGTACGCCGTTCGTACGCTGTTCGTACAAGAGTCGGCGGGCCGCGGCGAACCGCAGGTCAGGTGCGGGTCAAGGGCGGGTCAGGGGTGGGTGAGGGTCGGACCGGGGGCGCAGCGGCCGGGTTCAGGAGTTCAGATAGGTCAGCACGGCCAGGACCCGGCGGTGGTCGGCGGGGCTCTGCGCCAGGCCCAGCTTGAGGAAGATGTTGGAGACGTGCTTCTCCACCGCGCCGTCCGAGACCACCAGCTGCCGGGCGATCGCGGTGTTGGTCCGGCCCTCCGCCATCAGGCCCATCACCTCCCGCTCACGCGGGGTCAGCCCCGCCAGCACATCGCCCTTGCGGCTGCGGCTGAGCAGCTGCTGCACCACCTCCGGGTCCAGCGCCGTACCGCCCTCCGCGACCCGCACCACCGCGTCCACGAACTCCCGGACCTCGGCCACCCGGTCCTTCAGCAGGTACCCGATCCCGCGGGTGGAACCCGCCAGCAGCTCCGCCGCGTAGCGCTCCTCCACGTACTGCGACAGCACCAGCACCCCGACCGCCGGGTACAGGCCGCGGAGCGTCACACAGGCGCGCACGCCCTCGTCGGTGTGGGTCGGGGGCATCCGGACGTCCGCGACCACGACGTCCGGAAGCTCGCCGGCGGCGGCCAGCTCGTGGACCGTCTTCAGGAGTGCCTCGCCGTCGCCGACCCCCGCCACCACCTGCAGACCGCGGTCGGTGAGCAGCCGGGTCAGGCCCTCCCGCAGGAGTACGGAGTCCTCGGCGATGACGACGCGCAGCATGGGAGTGCCCTTCCGGAGCTACAGAGGCTTGCTACTGAGGCTTGATCAGTCGGCCTCAGTCTCCCCCATCCGGCGGTACCCCGGCCCCGGAAGTCCGGGACGGCCGCCCGCGGCGCGGGACAACCGCCCGGGCGCGGCCGTCCTCACATGGTGCGGATGGCGACCGTGTCGCAGAGCTCCTGGAGCGCGGCCTTGGCCGGGCAGTCGGGGAGCGGGTCGAGCAGCGCGCGGGCCTCCTCGGCGTAGCGCAGCGTCTCGCGGCGGGCCCGCTCCAGCGCCGGGTGGCGGCGCAGCAGCCGCAGCGCCTCGGCGTGCAGCTCGTCGTCGGCGGCGAGGTCGGTGTCGAGGAGCTCCCGCAGGCGGGTGTCCTCGGGGTCGGACGGGTCGGCCGGCATCTGGCGCAGCAGCAGCACCGGCAGGGTGGGGACGCCCTCGCGGAGGTCCGTGCCGGGGGTCTTGCCGGACTCGTGGCCGTCGCTGGCGATGTCGAGGACGTCGTCGGCGAGCTGGAAGGCGGTGCCGATCCGCTCGCCGTACTGGGCGAGGATGTCGACCATCCAGCGCTCGGCGCCGGACATCAGGGCGCCGAAGCGGCAGGAGACGGCGACCAGCGAGCCGGTCTTGCCGGCGATGACGTCCAGGTAGTGCTGGAGCTCGTCGTCGCCGGGGCGGGGGCCCGCGGTCTCCAGGATCTGGCCGGTGACCAGCCGTTCGAAGGCGTCGGACTGGATCCGGACGGCCTCCGGGCCGAGGTCGGCGAGGACCTGGGAGGCCCGGGAGAAGAGGAAGTCGCCGGTCAGGATGGCGACGGAGTTGTCCCAGCGGGAGTTGGCGCTGGGGGCGCCGCGCCGGACGGGGGCCTCGTCCATCACGTCGTCGTGGTAGAGCGTGGCGAGGTGGGTGAGCTCGACCACTACGGCGGCGGGGACCACCCCGGGGGCGTACGGGTCGCCGAAGCGGGCGGCGAGCATGACCAGCAGCGGGCGGAAACGCTTGCCGCCGGCCTCGATCAGGTGGCTCGCGGTGATCGTGATGAACGGGACCTCGCTCTTGACGGCCTCGACCAGCGAGGTCTCCACGGCGTCCATCCCGGCCCGGACGTCGCGGGTCAGATCGCGGTCCTGCACGCTCAGCCCGAAGGGCCCCACGACGGTCACGAAGACCACTCCTGTCCCTGGTCGATCAAGCGGGCCGGTCCCTGATCCCCGCCGTTGCACGTACAAGGCAGCGTATCCGGTCGCGAGTGGATCACTGCACGGGCGTGCCCGCCAGGGGCCCTCGACGCTCGGTCGAGGCCCCCGACGGGCGGGCGGGGTCGTGCGCGTCCTAGCGGACGAAGACCGAGGCCTTCGAGGCCAGGTCGAGGAAGTACTGCGGCAGCAGGCCGAGGCCGAGGGTGACCAGGACGCCGACGCCGATCGCGGTGGCGGTGAGCGGGCTGGGCACGGTGACCGCGGGGCCGTTGGGCTGCGGGTCGGAGAAGAACATCAGCACGATGACCCGGATGTAGAAGAACGCCGCGATCGCCGAGCTGAGCACACCGACGATCACCAGCGGGGTCGCCCCGCCGGCCGCCGCGGCCTGGAAGACCGCGAACTTCCCGGTGAAGCCGCTGGTCAGCGGAATGCCCGCGAAGGCCAGCAGGAACAGCGCGAAGACCGCCGCCACCAGCGGGGAGCGCCGGCCCAGGCCCGCCCAGCTGGACAGGTGGGTGGCCTCCCCCTTGGAGTCCCGGACCAGGGTCACCACGGCGAAGGCGCCGAGGGTGACGAAGGAGTAGGCCAGCAGGTAGAAGAGGACCGCGGCGAGACCCTGCCGGCTGGTGGCGATCAGGCCGGTGAGGATGAAGCCGGCGTGGGCGATCGAGGAGTACGCCAGCAGGCGCTTGACGTCCTGCTGGGTCACCGCCAGGACCGCGCCGACCACCATGGTGAGAATCGCCACACCCCACATGACGGGCCGCCAGTCCCAGCGCAGGCCGGGGAAGGCCACGTAGAACAGCCGCAGGAAGGCGCCGAAGGCCGCGGTCTTGGTGGCCGCCGCCATGAAGCCGGTGACCGGCGTGGGCGCGCCCTGGTAGACGTCCGGGGTCCAGGAGTGGAACGGCACCGCGCCGACCTTGAACAGCAGGCCGACCGAGACCATCGCCAGGCCGATCAGCAGCAGCGCGTCGTTCTGGGTGGTGGTGGCGAGCGCCGGGGTGACCGGGGCGACGCCGGAGACCACGTCCGCGATGTCGCCGAGCTGGACGCTGCCCGCGTAGCCGTACAGCAGCGCGGTGCCGAACAGGAAGAACGCCGAGGCGAAGGCGCCGAGCAGGAAGTACTTGACCGCCGCCTCCTGGGAGAGCAGCCGCCGCCGGCGGGCGAGCGCGCACAGCAGGTACAGCGGGAGGGAGAAGACCTCCAGCGCGACGAACATGGTCAGCAGGTCGTTGGCGGCCGGGAAGAGCAGCATGCCGCCGACCGCGAACAGGGTGAGCGGGAAGACCTCGGAGGTCCGCAGGCCCGCCCGGGTCGCCTCGCGCTCCTGCTCGCCGCCGGCGACGGCGGCTGCCTGGGCGGCGAAGGCGTCCACCGTGTTGCCGTTGAGGCGCGGCTCCAGCCGGCCCTCGGCGAAGGTGAGGACCGCCAGCACCGCGGTGAGCAGGATGACGCCCTGGAGGAACAGCGCCGGGCCGTCGATCGCCACCGCGCCCATCGCCAGCAGGCCGGCCTTGGTGGTGCCGTGGCCCTGGGCGGCGAGCACGACCACGGCGGCGAAGGCGCCGCCGAGGCCGAGCAGCGCGATCACCAGCTGGGCGGTGTGGCGCATCCGGCGCGGCAGGAACGCCTCGGCCAGGATGCCGGCCAGCGCGGCGCCGAAGACCACCAGCATCGGCGACAGCTGGCCGTACTCGATGTGCGGGGCCGGGATGCTCGGGCTGTTGCCGCCCGCGGCGGCGAGCCAACCGGTCATTTCTGCTCACCTCCGGTGGTGGCGGCGACCGGGTGGGCCGGTGCCGGGTCGGTCTGGTGGACCTGCGAAAGGGTGGCGTCCACCGCCGGGTTGACGATGTCGGTGAGCGGCTTGGGGTACACGCCGAGCAGGATGGTCAGCGCCACCAGCGGGGTGACCACGGCGAGTTCGCGCAGCTTCAGGTCGGGCAGGTGGCGCACGCCCTCCTTGACCGGGCCGGTCATGGTGCGCTGGTAGAGCACCAGGGCGTACAGCGCGGCCAGCACGATGCCGAAGGTGGCGATGATCCCGACCACCGGGTAGCGGGTGAAGGTGCCCACCAGGACCAGGAACTCACTGACGAACGGCGCCAGCCCCGGCAGCGACAGGGTGGCCAGACCGCCGATCAGGAAGGTGCCGGCCAGCACCGGGGCGACCTTCTGCACCCCGCCGTAGTCCGCGATCAGGCGCGAGCCGCGGCGGGAGATCAGGAAGCCGGCCACCAGCATCCAGGCGGCGGTGGAGATGCCGTGGTTGACCATGTAGAGGGTGGCGCCGCTCTGGCCCTGGCTGGTCATCGCGAAGATGCCCATGATGATGAAGCCGAAGTGCGAGATGGAGGCGTACGCGACCAGCCGCTTGATGTCCTTCTGCCCGACGGCCAGCAGCGCGCCGTAGACGATGGAGACCAGCGAGAGCACCAGGATCGCCGGGGCGAAGGTCTTCGAGGCGTCGGGGAACAGGCCGAGGCAGAACCGCAGCATCGCGAAGGTGCCGACCTTGTCGACCACCGCCGTGATCAGTACGGCGGTGCCGGCGGTGGCCTCGCCCATCGCGTTCGGCAGCCAGGTGTGCAGCGGCCACAGCGGGGCCTTGACCGCGAAGGCGAAGAAGAAGCCGAGGAACAGCGCCTTCTGCGCGACCGGGTCGATCACCAGCTTGCCGTCGGCGATGGCGCCGGTCAGCGTCGGCAGGTCGAAGGTGGCGAAGCCCTGGTTCTGCCCGATCACGTACAGGCCGATCACGGCGGCCAGCATCACCAGGCCGCCGAGCAGGTTGTACAGCAGGAACTTCACCGCGGCGTAGGAGCGCTGGGCGGCCGAGTCGGCGCCGCCCGCGCGGTCGCCGAAACCGCCGATCAGGAAGTACATCGGGATCAGCATGGCTTCGAAGAACACGTAGAACACGAAGACGTCGGTGGCCAGGAAGGAGACGATCACCATCGCCTCCACCGCCAGGATCAGGGCGAAGAACCCCTGGGTACGGCGGCGGTTCTCGAACGTCCCCTCGGGCGCGGGCGCCGGATCGGCGTCGTGCCAGGAGGCGAGCAGCACCAGCGGCACCAGGACCGCGGTGAGCAGGGTCAGCGCCACGCCGATGCCGTCGACGCCGAGCGAGAAGCTGATGCCGAAGGAGCGGATCCAGCTGTACGACTCGGTCAGCTGGTACCGCGCCCCGCCCGGCTCGAACCTGACGGCCACCAGGGCGGCGAGCGCCAGGGTGGCGGCCGAGACGGCGACCGCGACGGTCTTGGTGGTCCGGCGGCGCGCATCGGTGGTCCCGGCCGGCAGCGCGGCGGTGAGCACGGCACCGGCGGCGGGAACGGCACAGGTGGCGGTCAGCAGGTAGCTCACGGCCGGCCTCCCGGGTACCAATCAGGAGTCATCACACTGACCTCATCAGGAGAGTGGTGGCGACCAGCACCAGCGTGCCGCCGAACATGGAGAGCGCGTACGAGCGGACGAACCCGGTCTGCATCCGCCGCAGCCGGCCCGAGAGACCGCCGATGGTGGCGGCCAGGCCGTTGACGAAGCCGTCCACCGCCTTGCTGTCGAAGAAGACCAGCGAGGCGACCAGGCCGGTGCCCGGCCGGACCAGCACCGCGTGGTTGATCTCGTCCTGCATCAGGTCGCGCCTGGCGGCCCTGGTGAGCAGCGAGCCCTTCGGGGCCTCGACCGGGACCGGCGAGCGGCCGTACATGGCGTACGAGATCGCGACGCCGACCACCATCAGGGCGGTGGTGATCAGGGTGACGGTGAGCGGGGTGAGCGGGGAGTCGCCCTCGGCGTGGCCGGTGACCGGCTCCAGCCAGTTGACGAAGGAGTCGCCGTAGACGAACAGGCCGCCGGCGAAGACCGAGCCGAAGGCCAGCACGATCATCGGCAGGGTCATGGTGGACGGCGACTCGTGCGGGTGCGGCTGGTGGCCCTCGGCGTCGGGCTGCCAGCGCTTCTCGCCGAAGAAGGTCATCAGCATCACCCGGGTCATGTAAAACGCGGTGACGGCGGCGCCGATCAGGGCGCAGGTGCCGAGGATCCAGCCCTCGGTGCCGCCCTTGGCGAAAGCCGCCTCGATGATCTTGTCCTTGGAGAAGAAGCCGGACAGGCCGGGGAAGCCGATGATCGCCAGGTAGCCGAGGCCGAAGGTGACGAAGGTGATCGGCATGTACTTGCGCAGTCCGCCGAAGTGACGCATGTCCACCTCGTCGTTCATGCCGTGCATGACCGACCCGGCGCCGAGGAAGAGCCCGGCCTTGAAGAAGCCGTGGGTCACCAGGTGCATGATGGCGAAGGCGTAGCCGATCGGGCCGAGGCCGGCCGCCAGGATCATGTAGCCGATCTGCGACATGGTCGAGCCGGCCAGCGCCTTCTTGATGTCGTCCTTGGCGCAACCGACGATCGCACCGTAGAGCAGGGTGACCGTGCCGACCACCACCACGACCAGCTGGGCGTCGGGTGCCAGGTTGAAGATGGCCGAGGAGCGGGTGATCAGGTAGACGCCGGCGGTGACCATGGTGGCGGCGTGGATCAGGGCCGAGACCGGGGTCGGGCCCTCCATCGCGTCACCGAGCCAGGACTGCAGCGGCACCTGGGCCGACTTGCCGCAGGCGGCGAGCAGCAGCATCAGGCCGATCGCGGTCAGCCGGCTCTCGCCGGCGTCACCGGCGGCGCCGAAGACCGGGCCGAAGGTGAAGCTGCCGAAGGTGGTGAACATCAGCATGATCGCGATGGAGAGTCCGATGTCGCCGACCCGGTTGACCAGGAAGGCCTTCTTGGCCGCGGTCGCCGCGCTGGGCTTGTGCTGCCAGAAGCCGATCAGCAGGTACGAGGCCAGGCCCACGCCCTCCCAGCCGACGTACAGCAGCAGGTAGTTGTCGGCCAGCACCAGCAGCAGCATGGCCGCCAGGAACAGGTTGAGGTAGCCGAAGAAGCGCCGGCGGCGCTCGTCGTGCGCCATGTAGCCCACCGAGTACAGGTGGATCAGGGTGCCGACGCCGGAGATCAGCAGCACGAAGACGATGGACAGCTGGTCGAGCTGGAAGGCGACGTCGGCCTGGAAGCCGTTCACCGGGATCCAGCTGTACAGCGTCTCGTGCAGGGTCCGGTCGTCGCCGGGACGGCCGAGCAGGTCGGCGAAGAGCGCGAGGCCGAAGCCGAAGGACGTGGCCGCGAGCAGCGTGGCCAGCCAGTGGCCGAAGCGGTCGAGGCGGCGCCCGCCGAGCAGCAGCAGGGCAGCACCGGCCAGCGGGGCCGCCACGAGCAGCGGAATGAGAGAGTTCACCGAAGGCCCTCCGCCTACAGCTTCATCAGGTTGCTGTCATCGACCGAAGCCGAGTGCCTGGTCCGGAAGATGGACACGATGATCGCCAGTCCGACCACGACCTCGGCCGCGGCGACCACCATGGTGAAGAACGCGATGATCTGGCCGTCCAGGTTGCCGTGCAGCCGGGAGAAGGTGACCAGGGCCAGGTTCGAGGCGTTGAGCATCAGCTCGACGCACATGAACAGCACGATCGCGTTCCGCCGGACCAGCACCCCGGAGGCGCCGATGGTGAACAACAGGGCGGCGAGGTAGAGGTAGTTGACGGGGTTCACTCCGTCTCCTCCTTCACGTCGGTGGCCGGCGCGGGCTTGGTGGGTACGGTCTCCAGCTCCCGGCGCGGGCCGGTGACCGGCGGCCGGGCGGAGGACGGGCGGCCCAGCCGGTCGGCGGTGCTCTCCTCCAGCTCGGCCATCCGCTCCAGCATCTGCCGGCTGACGTCGCGGATCTGGCCGCGCTCGCGCAGGGTGCCCATCACCGAGTCCTCGGCGATGGTGCCGTCCGGCAGCAGGCCCGGGATGTCGACCGCGTTGTGCCGGGCGTACACGCCGGGGGCGGGCATCGGCGGTACCTGGATGTTGTCCCGGACCCGCTGGGCGGCCAGCTCGCGCTGGGTGGCGGCGGCCCGGACCCGCTCGCGGTGGGTCAGCACCATGGCGCCGACGGCGGCGGTGATCAGCAGTGCGCCGGTGACCTCGAAGGCCCAGACGTACTTGGTGAAGATCAGCCGGGCCAGGCCCTGGACGTTGCCCTCGGCGTTGGCCTCGGTCAGGCCGGTGAAGTGGTCGAGCTTCGCGTTGGCGATGCCGGCGATCAGCAGTACCCCGAAGCCGAGGCCGCAGACCACCGCGGCCACCCGCTGGCCCTTGAGCTGCTCCTTGAGGGAGTCGGCCGAGGTGACGCCGACCAGCATCACCACGAACAGGAAGAGCATCATGATCGCGCCGGTGTAGACGACGATCTGCACCACGCCCAGGAACACGGCGCCCTGCGCCAGGTAACAGACCGCCAGCGCCAGCATGGTGGCGGCCAGGCAGAGCGCGCTGTGCACCGCCTTCTTCATCAGCAGCATGCCCAGCGCGCCGCCGACGGCGATCACGGCGAGGACCCAGAACTGGACGGCCTCTCCGGTGGAGGTCATGACTGCACCTCCTTGTCGCGGCTCTCGCGGTCGGTGCGCTCCTGCTGGACGGTGCCGGGCGCGGCCGCGGTGATCTCGCCGCGGTAGTAGGCGCCCTCGTCGGCACCGGGGAAGATCGAGTGCGGCGAGTCGACCATCCCCTCGGTCAGCCCGACCAGCAGCTGCTCCTTGGTGAAGATCAGGTCGGCCCGGGAGGAGTCGGCCAGTTCGTACTCGTTGGTCATGGTCAGCGCGCGGGTCGGGCAGGCCTCGATGCACAGCCCGCACAGGATGCAGCGGGCGTAGTTGATCTGGTAGACCGCGCCGTAGCGCTCACCGGGCGAGTAGCGCTCCTCCTCGGTGTTGTCGGCGCCCTCCACGTAGATGGCGTCGGCCGGGCAGGCCCAGGCGCAGAGCTCGCAGCCGACGCACTTCTCCAGGCCGTCCGGGTGCCGGTTGAGCTGGTGGCGGCCGTGGAAGCGCGGGGCGGTGGGCTTCTTCTGCTCCGGGTACTGCTCGGTCAGCCGCTTCTTGAACATGGCCTGGAAGGTCACGCCGAAGCCGGCTGCCGGGCCGAGGATCGACGGCTTGTCAGCACTCTTGTCCGACATCTCGGTTCAGCTCCCTTCGGAATGGTCGGCGCCGTTGAGGGCGTCCTGGAGTTGCGGGGCGCGGCTGCGGCGGCGGGGCACCGGCGGGAGTTCCTGGCCGGGCAGCGGGGGTACCGGGTAGCCGCCCGCCATCGGGTCGAACTCCGCGGGGCCTGCGCCGGCCGCGGGCTCGGGTTCGGGCTTTCGCCGGATCACGTCCCGGACCAGGGCGAGCAGCAGCAGCACCGCGATCGGCGCGCCGACGTACAGCACGACCTTGCCGAAGTCGTCGCCCTCGTTGCGCAGGGCCCGGACGCTGGCGACCATCACCAGCCAGACCAGCGAGACCGGGATCAGGACCTTCCAGCCCAGCTTCATGAACTGGTCGTAGCGCAGCCGGGGCAGGGTGCCGCGCAGCCAGATGAAGAAGAACAGCAGCAGCTGGATCTTGATGGTGATCCACAGCAGCGGCCACCAGCCGTGGTTGGCCCCCTCCCAGAAGGTGGAGATCGGCCAGGGGGCCCGCCAGCCGCCCAGGAACAGGGTGGAGGCGACCGCCGAGACGGTGACCATGTTGACGTACTCGGCCAGCATGAACATCGCGAACTTCAGCGAGGAGTACTCGGTGTTGAAGCCGCCGACCAGCTCGCCCTCGGCCTCCGGGAGGTCGAACGGCGCCCGGTTGGTCTCGCCGACCATCGCGATGATGTAGACGATGAAGGAGACCGGCAGCAGCACCGCGAACCAGGTCGGCTGCTGCGAGGCGACGATCTCCGAGGTGGACATCGACCCCGAGTAGATGAACACCGCCGCGAAGGACAGGCCCATCGCGATCTCGTACGAGATCATCTGCGCGGCCGAGCGCACCCCGCCGAGCAGCGGGTAGGTGGAGCCGGAGGACCAGCCGGCCAGCACGATGCCGTAGATGCCGATCGAGGCGGTCGCCAGGATGTAGAGCAGGGCGATCGGCAGGTCGGTGAGCTGCATCGGGGTCCGGGTCCCGAAGATCGAGATCTCGTCGCCGGCCGGGCCGAAGGGGATCACCGCGAAGGCCATGAAGGCGGGGATGGCGCTGACGATCGGGGCCAGGATGTAGACCGCCTTGTCGGCGCCCTTCACCACCAGGTCCTCCTTGAGCGCCAGTTTGACGCCGTCGGCCAGCGACTGCAGCAGCCCCCAGGGACCGTGCCGGTTGGGCCCGATCCGCAGCTGCATCCAGGCGACGACCTTGCGCTCCCAGACGATCGCGATCAACACCGTCAGGACCAGGAAGGCGAAGACGAAGACCGCCTTCAGCAGCACCAGCCACCAGGGGTCGCGGCCGAAGAAGCCCAGGGTCTCGTAGGCGGCAAGCATCATTCCTCCTCGGCCGGGGCGACGGTGACCAGGTGGCCGACGGTGGTGCCGAGGGCGCGGTGCGCGCCGCCCGGGGTGGAGTTGAGCGGCAGCCAGACCGTGCGGTCCGGGATCCCGTCGGTCAGCTCCAGCGGCAGGACCAGGGATCCGGCCGGGCCGGTCACCTGGACCGCCCGCTCGGCGCCGATCTCCTTGGCGGTCACCGGCGACAGCCGGGCGACCGCCCGGTGCCGGGTGCCGGCCAGGTGGGTGTCGCCGTCCTGCAGCGAGCCGTTGTCCAGCAGCAGGCGGTGGCCGGCGAGGACGGCCTGGCCGGCCGCCGGGCGCGGCAGCGGGGCGGGCGCCACCGCCGGGGCGGGGGTGCGGTCGCCCTGCCACGGGGTGAAACGGTCCAGCTCCAGCCGGGCCGCGCGGACGTCCGGCAGGCCCAGCGGGCGGCCGAGCGCGTCGGCCAGCATGGTCAGCACCCGGACGTCCGAGTCCAGTTGGCGCCGCATCAGCTGGTCCGGCTTGAGGGCCGGCTCGAACATCCGGACCCGGCCCTCCCAGTCCAGGAAGGAGCCGGCCTTCTCGGCCACCGCGGCCACCGGCAGCACCACGTCGGCGTGGGCGGTGACGGCGGACGGCCGCAGCTCCAGCGACAGCACGAAGCCGGCCCGGGTCAGCGCCTCCTCGGCCAGCGCCGGGTCGGCCAGGTCCTCCAGGCCCACCCCGCCGAGCACCAGCGCGGTCAGGTCGCCCTGGACGGTCGCCGCCAGGATCTGGTCGGTGTCCCGGCCGGGCCGGGCCGGCAGGTCGGCGACGCCCCAGAAGCGGGCCGCCTCGGCGCGCGCGGACGGGACCGCGACCGCCCGTCCGCCGGGCAGCAGCCCAGGCAGCGTGCCGGCCTCGACGGCGCCGCGCTCCCCCGCCCGGCGCGGCACCCAGGCCAGCCGGGCACCGGTGACGGCGGCGAGGTTCAGTGCGGCGGTCAGCGCGCCGGGCACGGTGGCGAGCCGCTCGCCGACCAGGATCACGGCGCCGGGGGCGCGCAGCTGGTCGGCCGCGCGGCCGGCGTCGTCGGCGAGCACCTCGTCGCCGGCCAGTGCGGTCAGCCACTCGGCCTCGGTGCCGGGGGCGGCCGGCAGCAGCGCGCCGCGCAGCTTGCCGAGGCCCCGGGTGGCGTGCGACGCGATGGCGTACACCTTGAGGCCGGCCGCCCGGTTGGCCTTGCGCAGCCGCAGGAAGACGATCGGCGCCTCCTCCTCGGGCTCCAGCCCGGCCAGCAGTACCGCGGGCGCCGCCTCCAGGTCCCGGTAGGAGACCGCGTCACCGTCCAGGTCCACCCCGCGGCCGGCGACCGCGGCGGCCAGGAAGTCCGCCTCCTCGCCGCTGTGCGGGCGGGAGCGGAAGTCCACGTCGTTGGTGCCCAGCACCACGCGGGCGAACTTGCCGTAGGCGTACGCGTCCTCGACGGTCACCCGGCCGCCGGTGAGCACCCCGGCGCGGGCGCCGCGCAGGCCCTCGGCGGCGACGGCCAGCGCCTCGGACCAGGAGGCTGGGACGAGTTCACCGCTCTCGTCGCGGACCAGCGGGGTGGTCAGCCGGTCGCGCTGCTGCGCGTAGCGGAAGGCGAACCGGCCCTTGTCGCAGTTCCACTCCTCGTTGATCTCCGGCTCGTTGCCGGCCAGCCGGCGCAGCACCTTGCCGCGCCGGTGGTCGGTGCGCTGGCCGCAGCCGGCCGAGCAGTGCTCGCACACGCTGGGCGAGGAGACCAGGTCGAACGGGCGGGAGCGGAACCGGTAGGCGGCCGAGGTGAGGGCGCCGACCGGGCAGATCTGGATGGTGTTGCCGGAGAAGTACGACTCGAAGTCGTCGCCCTCGCCGGTGCCGACCTGCTGGAGGGCGCCGCGCTCGACCAGGTCGATGAACGGGTCCCCGGCGATCTCCTGGGAGAAGCGGGTGCAGCGGGCGCACAGCACGCAGCGCTCGCGGTCCAGCAGCACCTGGGTGGAGATCGGCACCGGCTTCTCGTAAGTCCGCTTCATGCCCTCGAACCGGGAGTCGGCGGCGCCGGTGGACATCGCCTGGTTCTGCAGCGGGCACTCGCCGCCCTTGTCGCAGACCGGGCAGTCCAGCGGGTGGTTGATCAGCAGCAGCTCCATCACGCCGCGCTGGGCCTTCTCCGCGACCGGCGAGCTGACCTGGGTGCGCACCACCATGCCCTCGGCGACCGGGATGGTGCAGGAGGCGACCGGCTTGCGCTGGCCCTCGACCTCCACGATGCACTGCCGGCAGGCCCCGGCGGGGGCGAGCAGCGGGTGGTCGCAGAAGCGCGGGATCTGGGTGCCGATCTGTTCGGCGGCGCGGATCACCAGGGTCCCCTTGGGGACCTGGACCTCGACGCCGTCGATGGTGAGCGTGACCAGCTCCACCTGGGTGGAGGGCTCAGTGATCGTCACGCGTGCACCTCCCTCTCGGTGGCGGACTCGTGGGCGGTCGACCGGCCGGCCCACACCGTGGCGGCGGCCGGGTCGAAGGGGCAGCGGCGCTCGGCGAGGTGCTGCTCGTACTCGGCGCGGAAGTGCTGGAGCGAGGAGACGATCGGGCTGGCGGCGCCGTCGCCCAGCGCGCAGAAGGACTTGCCGTTGATGTTGTCGGCGATGTCGAGCAGCTTCTCCAGGTCGCCCTCGACGCCCTGGCCGGCCTCGATCCGCTTGAGCAGCTGGACCAGCCAGTAGGTGCCCTCGCGGCAGGGGGTGCACTTGCCGCACGACTCGTGGGCGTAGAACTCGGTCCACCGGGTGACGGCCCGCACCACGCAGGTGGTCTCGTCGAAGATCTGCAGGGCCTTGGTGCCGAGCATCGAGCCGGCCGCGCCGACGCCCTCGTAGTCGAGCGGGACGTCGAGGTGCTCGTCGGTGAACATCGGGGTGGAGGAGCCGCCCGGGGTCCAGAACTTCAGCCGGTGGCCGGCCCGGATGCCGCCGCTGATGTCCAGCAGCTGGCGCAGCGTGACGCCGAGCGGGGCCTCGTACTGGCCGGGGTTGGTGACGTGGCCGGAGAGCGAGTAGAGCGTGAAGCCGGGCGACTTCTCGGTGCCCAGCGACTTGAACCACTCCTTGCCGCGGGTCAGGATCGGCGGCACCGAGGCGATCGACTCGACGTTGTTGACCACGGTCGGGCAGGCGTACAGGCCCGCGATGGCCGGGAACGGCGGCCGCAGCCGGGGTTGGCCGCGGCGGCCCTCCAGCGAGTCCAGCAGCGCCGTCTCCTCGCCGCAGATGTACGCCCCGGCGCCGGCGTGCACGGTGATGTCGAGGTCGATGCCGGAGCCGAGGATGTCCTTGCCGAGGTAGCCGGCCTCGTAGGCCTCGGCGACCGCCGCGTGCAGCCGGCGCAGCACCGGGACGACCTCGCCGCGCAGGTAGATGAAGGCGTGGTCGCAGCGGATCGCGTAGGACGCGATGATCATGCCTTCGATCAGGCTGTGCGGGTTGGCGAAGAGCAGCGGGATGTCCTTGCAGGTGCCCGGCTCGGACTCGTCGGCGTTGACCACCAGGTAGTGCGGCTTGCCGTCGTTCTGCGGGATGAACTGCCACTTCATGCCGGTCGGGAAGCCGGCGCCGCCGCGGCCGCGCAGGCCGGAGTCCTTGACCAGGGCGATCAGGTCGTCGGGGGCCATGTCGAGGGCGGCCCGCAGGCCCTGGTACCCGTCGTGGCGCAGGTAGGTGTCCAGGGTCCAGGGGCGGTCGTCGTCCCAGGAGGCGGAGAGGACCGGTGAGAGGAGCTTCTCGGCCGGCTCTGCGGAGGTCATCACGCTTCCGTCCCTTCGTGCCGCGGGGAGACCACCTTGGTGCCCGGGGCGCCGGGCAGCGCCTCGCCCTTGGACAGCCGCAGGCCGGCCATCGAGGGGGTGCCGCCGGCGCCGGAGGCGTCGACCGCGCCGGGGCGCTCGTCGGGGAAGCCGGCCAGGATCCGGGAGGTCTCCTTGAACGAGCAGAGCCGGGCGCCGCGGGTGGGCTGCGGGTCGTGGCCGGCCCGCAGGTCGTCGACCAGCTGCTTGGCGCTCTCGGGGGTCTGGTTGTCGAAGAACTCCCAGTTGACCATCACCACGGGGGCGTAGTCGCAGGCCGCGTTGCACTCGATGTGCTCGATCGAGATCTCGCCGTCGGCGGTGGTCTCGTTGTTCTTGACGCCCAGGTGGTCCTGGAGTTCGGCGAAGATCTGGTCGCCGCCGAGGACCGCGCACAGGGTGTTGGTGCAGACGCCCACGTGGTACTTCCCGGCGGGCCTGCGGCGGTACATGGTGTAGAAGGTCGCGACCGCGGTGACCTCGGCGGTGGTGAGCTCCAGCTGTTCGGCGCAGAAGCGGATCCCGGTCGGGCTGACGAAGCCCTCCTCGGCCTGCACCAGGTGCAGCAGCGGCAGCAGCGCGGAGCGGGCCACCGGGTAGCGGCCGATCAGCTCGCGGGCGTCCGCGGCGAGGCGCTCGTGCACCTCGGCCGGGTACGGCTTGGCCGGCAGTGCCGGCAGCCCGAGTTCGACGTTGGTCACCGGTCCACTCCTCCCATCACCGGGTCGATCCCGGCCACCGCGACGATCACGTCGGCGACCTGGCCGCCCTCGCACATCGCCGCCATCGTCTGCAGGTTGGTGAAGGACGGGTCCCGGAAGTGGACCCGGTAGGGCCTGGTCCCGCCGTCGCTGACCACGTGCACCCCGAGCTCGCCCTTGGGCGACTCGACCGCCGTGTAGGCCTGGCCGACCGGGACCCGGAAGCCCTCGGTGACCAGCTTGAAGTGGTGGATCAGGGCCTCCATCGAGGTGCCCATGATCTTGCGGATGTGGTCGAGCGAGTTGCCCATCCCGTCCGGGCCGACGGCCAGCTGGGCCGGCCAGGCGATCTTCTTGTCGGCCACCATGACCGGGCCGGGCTTCAGCCGGTCCAGGCACTGCTCGGCGATCCGCAGCGACTGGCGCATCTCCTCCAGCCGGATCAGGAACCGGCCGTAGGAGTCGGCGGTGTCGGCGACCGCGACCTCGAAGTCGTAGTCCTGGTACCCGCAGTACGGGTCGGACTTGCGCAGGTCGTGCGGCAGGCCGGTGGCGCGCAGGATCGGGCCGGTGGCGCCGAGCGCCAGGCAGCCGGCCAGGTCCAGGTGGCCGACGTCGACCAGCCGGGCCTTGAACACCGGGTTGTCGGTGGCCAGTTTGTCGTACTCGTGCATCCGCGAGCGGAGCAGCTTGATGCCCTCGCGGACCTGGTCGACGGCGCCGGGCGGGAGGTCCTGGGCCAGGCCGCCGGGGCGGACGTAGGCGTGGTTCATCCGCAGGCCGGTGACCAGCTCGAAGATGTCGAGGATGACCTCGCGGTCCCGGAACCCGTAGATCATCAGGGTGGTGGAGCCGATCTCCATGCCGCCGGTGGCGAGTGCCACCAGGTGCGAGGAGATCCGGTTGAGCTCCATCATCAGCACCCGGATCACGGTGGCCCGGTCCGGGACCTGCTCGGTGATGCCGAGCAGCTTCTCCACGGCCAGGCAGTACGCGGTCTCGTTGAACAGCGGGGTCAGGTAGTCCATGCGGGTCACGAAGGTGGTGCCCTGGACCCAGTTGCGGAACTCCATGTTCTTCTCGATGCCGGTGTGCAGGTAGCCGATGCCGCAGCGGGCCTCGGTCACCGTCTCGCCGTCGATCTCCAGGATCAGCCGCAGCACGCCGTGGGTGGACGGGTGCTGGGGGCCCATGTTGACGATGATCCGCTCGTCGTCGGCGCGGCCGACGGCGTCGACCACCTCGCCCCAGTCGCCGCCGGTGACGGTGAACACCCGTCCCTCGGTGGTCTCGCGCGCCCCTGCTTCGAAGTCTGTGGTCATCAGCTGTACGACCTCCGCTGGTCGGGCGCCGGGATCTGGGCGCCCTTGTACTCGACGGGGATGCCGCCGAGCGGGTAGTCCTTGCGCTGCGGG
This sequence comes from Kitasatospora sp. NPDC048540, assembly GCF_040651175.1. Lineage (NCBI taxonomy): Bacteria > Bacillati > Actinomycetota > Actinomycetes > Kitasatosporales > Streptomycetaceae > Kitasatospora > Kitasatospora sp. NPDC048540. The sequence continues at coordinate 76,134 of NZ_JBEZIR010000016.1, read as the reverse complement.
TGGCCCAGCCAGTCGTCCGGCATCATGATCCGGGTGAGCGCGGGGTGGCCCTCGAAGACCAGGCCGAAGAAGTCGTAGGTCTCGCGCTCGTGCCAGTCGTTGGTCGGGTAGACGCTGACCACGGAGGGGATCCGCGGGTCGGCGTCGGGTGCGGTGACCTCCAGCCGCAGCTGCCGGCCGTGGGTGATCGACCGCAGGTGGTACACCGCGTGCAGCTCGCGGCCCTGGTCGCTCGGGTAGTGCACGCCGCTCACGCCGAGGCAGAGTTCGTAGCGCAGCGCCGGGTCGTCGCGCAGGATCCGTACGGTGCGCAGCAGGTGCGCGCGGTCGATGTGGAAGGTGAGTTCGCCGCGGTCGACCACGGTCTTCTCGATCACCTCGGCCGGGTCGAGCCCCTGCTCCTCCAGCGCGCCCTCCAGCTCGTCGGCGACCTCGTCGAAGTCGTGGCCGTACGGGCGCGCGCTGGCCGGCGGCAGCACGATCGGCGCGCTGAGGCCGCCAAAGCCGGAGGTGTCGCCGGTGCCGTGGGCGCCGAACATGCCCTGGCGGCGGCCGACCACCTCGACCGGCAGCTCGGTGCGGTGCGGTTCCTCGCGGGTGGCGGGGACGGTGGCGTCGTCGTCGCTCATCGCAGCAGCCCCCGCATCTCGCTGACCGGGGTGGCCTGCAGGGCGAACCGCTCGGCCTCCTCCTCGGCGCGGCGCTTGTTGACCCCGAGCTTCTCGTGCTGGATCTTGTCGTGCAGCTTGATGATCGCGTCGAGCAGCATCTCCGGCCGCGGCGGGCAGCCCGGCAGGTAGATGTCCACGGGCACGATGTGGTCGACGCCCTGGACGATCGCGTAGTTGTTGAACATGCCGCCGGAGGAGGCGCAGACGCCCATCGAGATGACCCACTTGGGGTTCGGCATCTGGTCGTACACCTGGCGCAGCACCGGGGCCATCTTCTGGCTCACCCGCCCTGCCACGATCATCAGATCGGCCTGCCGCGGCGAGCCGCGGAAGACCTCCATGCCGAACCGGGCCAGGTCGTAGCGGCCCGCGCCGGTGGTCATCATCTCGATCGCGCAGCAGGCGAGTCCGAAGGTGGCGGGGAAGACAGACGCCTTCCGCACCCACCCGGCGGCGGCCTCCACGCTGGTGAGCAGAAAGCCGCTCGGCAGCTTCTCCTCGATTCCCATCAGTTCCCTCTCAATGCGATCCAAGTCCGGTGGCGATGACGCCCGTTCACCTTGCGCGCCGGTTCACAAGGCCCGTCCGGTCAGTCCCACTCCAGACCGCCGCGGCGCCACACGTAGGCGTACGCGACGAAGACGGTGGCGATGAAGAGCAGCATCTCGACCAGCCCGAAGATCCCCAGGGCGTCGAAGCTGACCGCCCACGGGTAGAGGAAGACGATCTCGATGTCGAAGACGATGAAGAGCATCGCCGTCAGGTAGTACTTGATCGGGAACCGACCGCCGCCCACGGGCTGCGGGGTCGGCTCGATGCCGCACTCGTACGCCTCCAGCTTGGCCCGGTTGTAGCGCTTGGGGCCGGTCAGTGAGGCCATCGTGACGGAGCCGACCGCGAACGCCGCCGCGATGGCACCGAGTACGAGGATCGGCGCGTAGGCATTCATAAGCCCCCGCTCCCTCCGTCCAGTCGTCCTTGACTGCAGATCGGAACCGCGGGATCACCGCAGGTGAACCCGTGATCCACTTACTGAGATCCAACTCATGTGAGGCAGTTCACAAAGCCTGGATCGAGCGCATCCTATGCCTGTCGGCTTGTGATCTGCGACACGCAGTTCCAGACGATCTTTGTGATCTACGACACCTCGCAAACGACCACCAAGGCGATCAAGTCGCAATCAATCAACGCAGCGGAGGCATATGGGCACAATCAGTCGCATTCAACGGTGAACCGACAGGTCAGAGGCTTCCGCCTATATCAATCATGAGCCGCCCGAGGCAAATTTCAGCCACCCCAGGTTGACGTGTTATAGGCCCTCACCCGCGAGAGTGGCCGACCCGGTGCACCCGCTTGACCCTTTGTTCACAAGGGCACGAGAGGCCGCCGCGCGGCCGCGCACGACACCGGCGGCGCACCGCGGCCACACTGGGAACAGGACCCGCCCCGCGGGCCCGGCGAGAGGAGCGGGCCATGCCCCTTCCCCGGTACGGCGTCGCGATCGGCACCTTCCACGACTTCGGACGCGACCCCCGGCACGAGTACGGCGAGTGGTACCACGGCCACCTGGTCATGGGCGTCCCCACCGGGCTGTGGGAGGCGGCCCTGGACGTCGACTCGCCGAGCGGGGTCGGGGTGGCGTACCGCCTGGTCCCCGGCCTCGACGGGACGGTCCTCGGGGCGCTGCGGGCGCTGCCCGACGGCTTCCACCCGCTCTCCCCCGACCCCGGCTCGGGTGCGCTCGACTACCAGCGCAGCCCGTTCCTCCAGGACCCGCCCTGGCTGCCGCCGCTGCGGCTGCTGGTCCGGCGGGCGGCGGAGTTCCTGCTCCACCCGCCGCCCGGCGCCCCGGTCTGCGGCCCCAACCTGGCCGACCGGCTGGCCGCGCTCCTCGCCCACCTGCGCCGGGACATCCACCCGTGGGTCGCCAGCGACGGGGACAACGCGCTCGACGTGCTGGAGCCGCGACTGCGCTCGGCGAGCCGGCTGTACGTCTTCGGGCAGAGCTTCGCGGACGGCCCGGGCGTGCACGACGTGCACCTCAACCAGGGTGACCCGGTGGGCAGTCAGTGGTGGGACACGGACGGCGCCTGGCAGGACGGCGCGGTGCTCTGCGAGCGCGCGGACGGGCGGCTGACGGCCTGGCAGATCCGGTTCAACACCCAGCGGCTGCCGACCGACGACCAGGGCCACCCGCGCTGAGCGCCGGGGTGCAGGAGTAGCCGCAGCGGGAGCGGGCATTGATGACACGGCCATGCCATTAACGCCCGTTCACCGACCGGAGGTCACCCCCACATGAGGCGCAAGCACTGGGCCCTGCTCCTGGCCGCCATCGTCGTCCCGCTCACCCTGTCGACCACCGCCCACGCCGCCGGGCCCGCGCCGGCCGCACCGGCGGCGGACTGCACCTACACACCGACCCCGCCGGCCGACAACTTCAAGGGGATCCCGGTCTTCGACGCGGTCAAGGCCGCCAAGCCGTTCAAGGCGACGCTGAGGACCAAGCAGGGCGACATCACCTTCAAGGCGCTCACCGACAAGGCCCCGTGCACCACCTTCTCGTTCCGGTTCCTCGCCGAGCACGACTACTTCGACAAGAGCCACTGCCACCGCCTCACCACCCAGCGGATCTTCGTGCTGCAGTGCGGCGACCCGACCGGCACCGGCAGCGGCGGTCCCGGTTACTCCTTCCCCGACGAGAACCTGACCGGCGCCACCTACCCGGCCGGCACCGTGGCGATGGCCAACGCCGGGCCGAACACCAACGGCAGCCAGTTCTTCTTCGTCTGGAAGGACACCAAGCTCTCCCCCGCCTACACCCCCTTCGGGCAGGTCACCGGCGGCCTGGACGTGCTGCAGAGGATCGCGGCCGCCGGTGAGGACGACCAGAACGGCCCCGGCGACGGTTACCCGGCGCTGAGGACCGACATCCGCAACGTCAAGATCTCCAAGGGCTGACCGGCCGCGGCCGTCCCGTACGGTGGGGGCCCACCCCTCGCCGTACGGGAGCCGCCGCATGGACCGCAGCACCACCTGGGAGAGCGTCGACCGGCTGGTCGCCTGGCTGGACCGGGAGAGCGCCGCGCCACCGGACGACCGGCGGCTGCTACGGATCCTCAAGGTCACGGAGGAGGTAGGCGAGGTCGGGCAGGCCGTCATCGGCGCCACCGGCCAGAACCCGCGCAAGGGGGTCACCCACGGCTGGGAGGACGTCCAGGACGAGCTCTGCGACGTGGTCCTGTCGGCGCTGGTCGCCCTGCGCACCCTCACCCCGGACGCCCGCGAGGTCTTCGAGCGGCGGCTGGCGCACGTCCGGCAGCGCTCGCTCGGCACCCTGGCGACCGAGCGGCTGGAACTGGTCCCGCTGCGCGAGGAGCACGCCGAGGAGATGGCCCTGGTGCTCGCCGACCCGGCCCTGTACGCCTTCACCGGCGGCGGGCCCGAGACCGCCGACGGCCTGCGGGCCCGCTACCGCCGGCAGGCCGCGGGCTCGCCCGAGCCCGGGGTGAGCTGGCTGAACTGGGCCGTGCGGCTGTGCGCGGAGGACCGCCTGGTCGGATACGTCCAGGCCACCGTCACCGGCGGCACCGCCGAACTGGCCTGGGTGGTCGGCACCCCGTGGCAGGGCCGGGGCATCGCCGCCGAGGCCGCCCGGGCGGTCGCGATCGAGCTGACGGCGGGGGCGGCCGACACCCTGGTCGCCCACATCCACCCCGACCACCACGCCTCCGCCAAGGTGGCCGCCGCACTCGGCCTCACCCCCACCGACCGGTGGTACGACGGCGAACGCCGCTGGCAGTCCTGAGCCCCGGCCGCCCGGCCGGCGGCTACTGCGCGCCGAGCGCCATCCACTTCCCCGGTGTGGCCAGCGGCTCGAACCCGACCTTTGCGTACACCTCGTGGGCATCCGCGGTGGCCAGCAGGACCCGGCGCAGGCCGTCCCCGGCCAGCTCGTCGCGGACGGCGGCGGCCAGCGCCGTGCCCAGCCCCTTGCCGCGGGCGGCCGGGGCAATGTACACGTCGCAGAGCCAGCCGAAGGTGGCCCGGTCGGTGACCACCCGGGCGTAGCCGAGCTGCGCGCCCGAAACCCGGTCGTACACCCCGAAGTTGAGCGAGCCGGCGATGGCCCGGTCCTGCTTCTCGCGGCTGCGGCCGAGCGCCCAGTAGGCGTCCTCGGACAGCCAGCGGTGGACCAGGGCCGCGTCCAGGCGCGCCGGGTCGGTGGAGATCTCGTAGCCCTCGGGCAGTTCGGTGGTCATGCCCCGGATCCAAGCAGTCCGGCGGGTCCGGCGGCCACCGGGATGTCCGGCGGCCGCTGGCCCGGTCCGGGATCAGGCGTTGGGGGCCACCTTGGTCAGGCCGTTGATCAGGCGGTCCATCGCGTCGCCGCCCTGCGGGTCGGTCAGGTTGGCCAGCAGCTTGAGCGTGAACTTCATCAGCAGCGGGTGGGTCAGGCCGCGTTCGGTGGCGATCTTCATCACCTTGGGGCTGCCGAGCAGCTTCACGAAGGCGCGGCCGAGCGTGTAGTAGCCGCCGTAGACCTCCTTGAGCACCTTCGGGTAGCTGTGCAGCACCCGCTCGCGGCCGGCCTCGGTGATCCGGGCCGAGGCCTGCACGATGACCCCGGCGGCGATCTGGCCGGACTCCATCGCGTAGGCGATGCCCTCGCCGTTGAACGGGTTCACCATGCCGCCGGCGTCGCCGACCAGCAGCAGGCCGCGGGTGTAGTGCGGCTGCCGGTTGAAGGCCATCGGCAGCGCGGCGCCGCGGATCTTCTCGGTCATGTTCTCCGGCGTGTAGCCCCACTCCTCGGGCATGCCGGAGCACCAGGTGGTGAGCACCTCGGGCCAGTTGAGGTTGCCGAAGGCGGGCGAGGAGTTGAGGATGCCGAGGCCGACGTTGGAGGTGCCGTCGCCCATGCCGAAGATCCAGCCGTAGCCGGGCAGCAGCTCGTCCTTCTTGCGCGGGTCGCGCAGCTCCAGCCAGGACTCCAGGTAGTCGTCGTCGTGGCGGGGCGAGGTGAAGTACGTCCGGTAGGCGACGCCCATCGGACGGTCCTCCATCCGGTGCAGGCCCATCGCGACCGACAGCCGGGTGGAGTTGCCGTCGGCGGCCACCACCAGCGGGGCCTTGAAGACCACCGCGCGCTTCTCCTCGCCCACCTTGGCGGTGACACCGGTGATCCGGCCGGTGCGCTCGTCCAGCACCGGGCCGGTGACGTTGCACCGCTCGTACAGCCGGGCCCCGGCCTTCTGCGCCTGACGGGCCAGCAGCTCGTCGAAGTCCGCGCGCTTGCGGACCAGGCCGTAGTCGGGGAAGGCGGCCAGCTCGGGCCAGTCCAGCTCCAGCCGGACACCGCCGCCGATGATCCGCAGGCCCTTGTTGTGCAGCCAGCCGTTCTCGGTGGAGACGTCGATGCCCATGTCCACCAACTGCTTGGTGGCGCGCGGGGTCAGGCCGTCGCCGCAGACCTTCTCCCGCGGGAACTCGGTCTTCTCCAGCAGCAGCACGTCCAGCCCGGCCTGGGCCAGGTAGTACGCCGTGGTGGAGCCCGCCGGGCCGGCACCGACCACGATGACGTCCGCGGTGCTCTCCACGGGACTCGCCGGCTTCGTCAGATCGGCTGCGGTGTCGGTGGTCACGGCTGGCACTCTCCTGGACACGACGGTGGGGGCCCGGGGCGGACCCCGAGCAGTTTATGGCGTGGTACGGCGCTCAGGCCTTGAAGCCCCGGTGCAGGGCGACGATGCCGCCGGTCAGGTTGCGCCAGGCGACCCTGGACCAGCCGGCCTGCTGCAACTTGACCGACAGCGCGGGCTGGTCGGGCCAGGAGCGGATCGACTCGGCCAGGTAGACGTAGGCGTCCGGGTTGCTGCTGACCGCGGTCGCCACCGGGGGCAGTGCGCGCATCAGGTACTCGGTGTAGACCGTGCGCAGCGGGGTCCAGGTCGGGGTGGAGAACTCGCAGATCACCAGCCGGCCACCGGGCTTGGTGACCCGGTACAGCTCGCGCAGGGCGGCGTCGGTGTCCTGGACGTTGCGCAGGGCGAAGGAGATGGTGACGGCGTCGAAGACCCCGTCGGCGAAGGGCAGCCGGGTGGCGTCGCCCGCGGTCAGCGCCAGTTCGGGGTGGCGGCGCTTGCCCTCGGCCAGCATGCCGAGCGAGAAGTCGCACGGGACCACCTCGGCGCCGGCCTCGGCGAAGGGCAGCGAGGAGGTGCCGGTGCCGGCCCCCAGGTCGAGGACCCGCTGGCCGGGCCCGGCCCCGACGGCGTCGGCCACGGCGCGGCGCCAGAGGCGGGTCTGGCCGAGGGAGAGGACGTCGTTGGTGCGGTCGTACTTCGCCGCGACGTCGTCGAACATCGCGGCGACTTCGTGCGGCTGCTTGTCCAGGGAGGCTCGGGTCACGCCCCCCATTGTTCACCTTGGCACCGGCGCCCCGGGCGACGGGGTGCGGTCCGGCACGGCGCACGGCGTCGCCGTGCGCCCCCGCGGGCCCCGGTACGCCCGTGGCGCCGGTACCCGCCGGGCACGAACCTCCGCCGCCGCGGGAGGCCGCCGACCGGCCGGGGCGTGCTCAGCGCACGGCGCGCCGGCCGCCCTTGCGGCGGCGGCGGGAGCGCTTGCCGTGGGTGATCGCGGGCATCCCCTCGCCGAGGGCCTCGGCGGCCAGCGCGACGGTGGTGCGGACCCGGCCGTTGCGCTGCTCCCGTACCGGGTTGGCCCGGCGGTGGCGCCAGATCCGGGCCACGCACAGCGCGCAGAGCATCAGCGCGACCGGCACGCTGGTCTGCGCGAGGCCGACGCCCACCGGCTGCGGGTAGCGGTTGCCGCAGACCCGGACGGCGCCGGGGTCGTCCGCGGCGTGCTCCAGGCAGATCGGCGCGCCCAGCACGGCGTTCTCGGGCAGCCACAGGTCGGTGGCGGTCAGCTGGCGCCCGTCTGCCTGGTACCGGACCTGGCTGTAGGTGCCGCTGCCGCCGGGCAGCTGGGTGATGGTGCCCTCGACCCGGACCGGCTTGGCCGCGATCCGGTCCGCCTGGTCGGCCTGGCGCCAGCCGAGCAGGCACAGTCCGAGCGCGAGCACCGCGCTGAGCACGGCGACCAGGTACCAGCCGCGGCCCAGCCGGGGCCGGACCGAGGGCCCGAGGGGCCCGTTCGGTCGGGGGGCGGTCGCGGATTGCATGGTTCCCTGTCCTGGCTGCCGTCACCTGAGTGGCTGTCCGGGATCGTAACCGCTGGCGGGGCCTCAGGTCACGGCGGGCGCTGATCATCCGATATGAGGATCGCCACGCCCGGGGCGGTTTCCGGCCGCCCCGAGATGGGAAACTCACGCCGCGTCACCGCCGCCGGTACACCAGCCGTCCGCCCAGCACGGTCGCCAGGCAGCAGCCCGCGCCGAGCCGGGCCAGCTCCTCGACCGACTCCGCCTCGAACAGCGCGAAGTCCGCCGCCCCACCGACTGTCAGTGCACGGTGCACCAGTTCGCCGGGAGCTCCGGCGGCCAGCGGGTCCAGCCCGCCCGGGGCGCCGTCGCCGGGCAGCGCGGTGAGTCCGGAGCGGGTCACCGCGGTACGGACGGCGGGCAGTTCGAACGGCCCGGCCACCGCCGTGGTCCCGTACGCCAGCATCCGCTGCAGCCCGCGCCGGGCGCTGCCGCCGCGGCGATCCGCGGCGACCTCGGTGAGCAGCGGCTCGCTGCCCAGCTCCTCGCGCGGGTCCGGGTGGTACGCGCGTTCCAGCAGCCAGTGCCCGTACGGGTTGCGCAGGCCCGGCAGCAGCAGGCCGCCCCACTCCCGGACCCGGGCACCGCCACCGGCCAGCTCCCGGTACGGCCCGAACGCGGCCACCACGGCGCCGTCGACCAGCACCGCCCCGTCGGGGATCGACGGGGCGGCGGGGTCGGCCGGGTCGGGCGCCAGGAGGGCGGCCCGATGGAGGGTCAGCATCAGCTGGTGGAGAGGATCTTCAGCTCGGGGTGGGCGGTGCCGCCGTCCAGCGCGGTGGACGCGATGTGGGAGGCCACCCGCGGGTCGACCGGGTCGTTCGCCGGGTCGTCCAGCACCCGCAGGTGCTGGTAGGTGGTGGAACGCTGGGCCGGGGTGCGGTCGGCCGCCCGGATCAGGTGGATCAGCTCGGTCAGGTTGGAGCGGTGCTTGGCGCCCGCCATCGAGACCACGTTCTCCTCCAGCATGACCGAGCCCAGGTCGTCCGCACCGTAGTGCAGCGACAGCTGGCCCGCCTCCTTGCCGGTGGTCAGCCAGGAGCCCTGGATGTGGGCCACGTTGTCGAGGAACAGGCGGGCGATGGCGATCATCCGCAGGTACTCGAAGACGGTGGCCTGGGTCCGGCCCTTGAGGTGGTTGTTCTGCGGCTGGTAGGTGTACGGGATGAAAGCCCGGAAGCCGCCCGTGCGGTCCTGCACGTCGCGGATCATCCGCAGGTGCTCGATCCGCTCGGCGTTGGTCTCGCCGGTGCCCATCAGCATGGTGGAGGTGGACTCCACGCCCAGGCCGTGCGCGGTCTCCATGATCTCCAGCCAGCGCTCGCCGGACTCCTTGAGCGGGGCGATCGCCTTGCGCGGCCGCTCGGGCAGCAGTTCGGCGCCGGCCCCGGCGAAGGAGTCCAGGCCCGCCTTGTTGATCCGGGTGATGGCCTCCTCGATGGAGACCTCGGAGATCCGGGCCATGTGCTCGACCTCGGACGCGCCGAGGGAGTGGATCACCAGCTGCGGGAAGTCGGCCTTGATCGCGGCGAACGCCGTCTCGTAGTACTCCACGCCGTAGTCCGGGTGGTGGCCGCCCTGGAACATGATCTGGGTGCCGCCCAGCTCGACCGTCTCCGCGCAGCGGCGCAGGATCTCGTCGAGGTCGCGGGACCAGCCCTTGTCGCTCTTGGGCGCCACGTAGAAGGCGCAGAACTTGCACGCCGTCACGCAGACGTTGGTGTAGTTGATGTTGCGCTCGATGATGTACGTCGCGATGTGCTCGGTGCCCGCGTAGCGGTGGCGGCGCACGGCGTCCGCGGCGGAGCCGAGCGCGTGCAGCGGCGCGGAGCGGTAGAGCTCCAGCGCCTCCTCGGGCGTGATCCGGCCACCGGCGGCCGCGCGGTCCAGGACAGCCTGCAGGTCGGCGGCGGCGGGGGCGCCCCCGGCCGAGGGCAGGGGGAGGGTCTGCTCGGACACCTGGCGGGCCTTCTTTCTGTCCATCCATCGGGTCGCCTCAGCCGGGAACGGAAGCCCGGCCGACATGACCGAACCAGCCTACGCCAGCCCTCTCCGGCCCCTGCCGAGCCCTCGCCCGGTGGGGCGGACGCGCCGGAGCGAGGGCTCCGGGGCGCCGCCCGGACGGGCTCCGGTCAGCCCTGCTTCGTCAGGTCCCCGGCCGGGTCCGAGCCGAGCGGCGCCTCGCTGACCTGGAGGTGCAGGGTGCGCGGGTCCGTGAGGGTGTACGTCTGCTTCTCCGGCGTTCCGGTGCAGCCCGCGTCGGCGCCCGGCGCCGGACGCTCCTGCAGGACGACGCGGTCGGCGGCCACCGAGAGCAGCGTCAGCTCACCCCGGCAGACCGTGCTGCTCAGCCGGGACGCGTTGCTGGTGCGCCCGACCTTCTCGCCGACCCGGCCGGCCGACAGCTCGACCTGGAAGTCGCTGGCCAGCGGGACGATCTGGGTGGTGATGGCGCCCTTCCAGGTCCCCACGTACCCGGCGGGCAGCGCGTCGCCGCCGGCCGCGGCGCCCGGCGTGCCCGAGGCCGGCGGGGCGGCGGGCGGCGAGGCGGACGGCGAGGGCGCCGGGGTGGCGCCCGTGTCCGGGGCGGCGCCCGGGCCGGGGGCGGAGTTCGTGGCGCCGGCGCCCTGGCCGCCGGTGCCGCTGCCCTGCCAGGGTTGCAGCACCACCAGCGACACGCCGAGCGTGGCCACCACGGCGGCGGCCACCAGCCACCGGAGGTCCGGGCGGCGTCCCGCCGGGGTGGTCGGCGGTGGTGTCCGTGGTGGTGTCTGTGGTGCCACTGGTACCTGCGGTGCGGGAGGTTGCCGGAGGTCCCGGTCCGACGGTCCGTCGACCTCGGTGCGGCTGTGCCCGGCGGCGGTCGCGGCGCCGCTCCCGCGGGCCGCCCCGTCGGCCGGGCCCGTGCAGCCGTCCCCCTCCCCCTCCAGGTCCAGCAGTTCGACCGCGCTGCGGGCGACCGCCGCCGACAGGGCCGGCGGGAGCCAGCCGTTCTCGCTCGGGCCGGGTGCCATGGCGGCCAGCCGCTCCCGCAGGTCGGCCGGGACCGGCCGGTCCTCGGGGCGCTTGGCCAGGCACTCCTCGACGATCTCGCGCAGCCCGGCCGGGACCCCGCGAAGGTCGGGCTCCTCGTGCAGGACCCGGTACAGCAGCACGGCCGCGCTGACGCCCTCGCCGAACGGCGGGACCCCGGTGGCCGCGTAGGCCAGCACCGCCCCCAGCGCGAACACGTCCCCCGCCGGACCCGGCCGGCCGCCGGCGGCCTGCTCGGGCGACATGAAGCCCGGCGAGCCGACCATGAACCCGGAGCGGGTGAGCTCGGTGGCCCCGTCCAGCGCGCGGGCGATGCCGAAGTCGATCAGGCGGGGGCCGTCCAGGGCGAGCAGCACGTTGGAGGGTTTGACGTCCCGGTGCACCAGCCCGAGGCCGTGCACATGGGCCAGTGCCCCGGCGAGTTCCGCCCCGAGGGCGTGGACGGCGGGGACGGGCAGCGGTCCGTGGCGGCGGACGGCGGCGCCGAGCGCCGGACCCGCGACGTAGCCGGTGGCGACCCAGGGCTGCGGCCCCTCGGTGTCGGCGTCCAGCACCGGGGCCGTCCGGGCGCCGCCCACCAGGCGGGCCGCCGAGACCTCCTGACGGAACCGGGCCCGGAACTCGGGATCGTCCGCGAGTTCACCGCGCACCACCTTGACCGCGACCGTCCGGCCGCCAGCGGTGCGGCCCAGGTAGACCCGGCCCATGCCGCCGGCCCCGAGCCGGCGCAGCAGCCGGTACTCGCCGATCTGTCGTGGATCGTCCGCCCCCAGCGGCTCCATGGCCCGCCCGTCCCCTCGTGTCCGGCCCCGCCCACCGCGCGCGGCTGCCCAGACAGTACCGCCGCGGGGTGCCGGCGGGGTGCCGTGCCGGGCGGCCGGTCGCGCGGGGCGGGGCGGCTGCCGGGTGGCGTCGGCGTCGGTCAGCCGACCGGGGCCGGCTCCAGCAGGGTGACCGTGACGTCGGGGGCGAAGCCGCTGTCCGGCGCGATCCGGCGGGCGAACTCGGCGATCCCCGCCAACTGCCGCTCACCCAGCGAGAAGTCCAGTGCCTCGCTGAAGTACCGCTCCAGCAGCGGCGCGTCGAACGACTCCCAGCGGGCCGCCTGCTCGGCCACCAGGGCGGCCTCGGCCAGCGAGAGGTCGCGCGACTCCAGGAAGGCCCGGTGCACGGCGGCCACCATCGCCGGGTTGCGCTCGGCGTAGTCGCGGCGGGCGGCCCAGACCGCGAAAACGAACGGCAGGCCGGTCCACTCCTTCCACATCGCCCCGAGGTCGTGCACGGCCAGCCCCTGACGGGGTGCCTGCTCCAGCGAGGCCCGCAGTGCCGGATCGCCGATCAGCACGGCGGCGTCCGCGTCGGCCAGCATCACGTCCAGGTCGGGCGGGCAGCCGAAGTACTCCGGCCGTACCCCTTCGCGCTCCTCCAGCAGCAGCCGGGCGAGCCGTACCGAGGTCCGGCTGGTGGAGCCGAGGGCGACCCGGCGGCCGTCCAGCTGGTTCAGCGGCAGCTTGCTGACGATCACGCAGGACATCACCGGTCCGTCGCTGCCGACCGCGATGTCCGGCAGCACCACCAGCCGGTCGGCGTTGCGCAGGTACTCCACACAGGTGATCGGCCCGATGTCGAGCGAGCCGTCCACCAGCCGGTCGCTGAGCTTCTCCGGGGTGTCCTTGCTGAGGTCCAGATCGAGCAGGTTTCCGGTCCGTGCCAGGCCCCAGTAGAGGGGCACGCAGTTGAGGAACTGAATGTGTCCGACCCGTGGCCTTACTGCCGCCGGGCCGCCTGAGTCCGTACCGGTCACCAGATGCTCCCTCTGCTGTTCGTGCGCTCCTGGCAGCGTATGCCTGCCTTACGGAAGGCCCCGCACCCGGTGGCCGACACACCGTGCACGGCTTTCGGAGACCCCTGGTCGGGGCAGCCCCCTCGTGCTACGGTTCCACTCAGTTGCAGTTTGATTCCCCTTGCAGTACTTGGAGCCTGCGGAGCATGTAACCGCAGGCTTTTTGTAATTTTTCACCAGCATCAATTGAGCACTGATTGAGCACTGTGCGAAAAAACTCCGGACCCACTCCGGAGGCGGGGCGATCAGCGCAGCGGACCGGGTGCCACAAGGTGTGGTGCCCGCTACGTCCCTCGCAAGGAGAACGGTATGGCGACCGGAACCGTCAAGTGGTTCAACGCCGAGAAGGGCTTCGGCTTCATCGCCCAGGAGGGCGGCGGCCCCGACGTCTTCGTCCACTACTCCGCCATCAACGCGAGCGGCTTCCGCTCGCTGGAGGAGAACCAGGCGGTCAGCTTCGACGTCACCCAGGGTCCGAAGGGCCCGCAGGCGGAGAACGTCACCCCTGTCTGATCCATCCTCTGATGATCTGATCGCTCGGGGCCCCGTGTGGGTCCACCGGCAGCCCTGACCGGCCGCCAGCAAGAGCATGACGAGCAGTACCAAGGGGGCCCGCCCCGGTCCGGTTCATCCGGACGCGGCGGGCCCCCTGCCTTTGTGCAGCCGGGCCTACGGGCTTGCGGGCTAGCGGTGGATTCCGGCCATCGTGGGCCGACCGGGTCCAGGTCCTCGCCCTCGGCGTCTGCGGTGGCGTCAGCGTCCGCAGAATCGCTGCCGGGTGTGGGGAGGACGTCGGTCCGGGCGCCCTCGGCGGAGAGCCGCAGGCGCCAGGAGCAGCCTTCGGTGGCGTCGTGGCGGCTGTCCGTCACCGTGATCCACCGGTCGGGCGGCGATTTCTCGCCGCGCCCGGCGCCACAAGTACCGAGGCACCGAAGGGAAGCATCCCGCACGGCGGGCCGGGACTCACCGCCGACGCCCGACCGCCTCCGCCCGTCAACAGGTGGGGCAGCCGGGAACAGGCGGGATCACCGGAAGGGCGGGATCTCCGCGGAGCCAGTCGGTGAGCCACTGGGCCAACGTGAGGTTCTGCGGGGCGAGCCAGTGGTGGTCGCAGGCGTTCTCGTCGGCGCCCCACATGCTGCCCTGCGGGCTGCTGAGGTCGATGCACCACCAGATGACACCGCCGAGGGTCACCAACGGCAGCACGTGGCGCGGATAGTACTGCTGTTCCGCAGAAGGCTGGGAGGTCCACTCCCGGTAGAGGTGCAGCAGGGACGATTCGTTGCTGAACCTCCGCTTCGACGCGGTGAGCGACACCACCCCGCTCTCCACGCGGCGGTACCCGGGGCCGCCACCGCCGCCGGGGCCGAAGCCGCCGTTGGCGGCCTCGCAGTAGATCCTCCGCAGCAGCGGCGCCATCGGGAACCCGGTGAGCGCCTCGAACGCGTCCGCCGCCTCCGCAGGCGCAGGGGGTGGCAGGCGGTCGGCCCGGGCGATTTCGCGGATCTCGGCGACGATCTCGTCGTCGGTCCAGGCAGGAGCGGTCACCCGGGAACCGTAGCGGCACGGTGGGCGGGGCGTCCGACCCGGGCAGGGCGAGGGCCGTCGGTCGAGCGACGGTTCGAGCCCTTCCCCCGGCCGGGGGAAGGGCTCGAACGGGGTGCGGGTCGGATCAGGCGGCGACCGGCTCGGCGGCCGGCTGCGCCGGGACGACGGCCGGGCGGTTCTCCGTCAGGAGGTCACCGGTCGGGTTGTTGTAGGCGTCGCGGTCGAGGATGCCCTCACGGGCGGCCACGATCAGCGGCGTCACCACCTGTCCGGCCACGTTGGTGGCGGTGCGGACCATGTCGAGGATCGGCTCGACGGCGAACAGCAGGCCCACGCCCTCCAGCGGGAGGCCCAGGGTGCTGAGGGTGAGCGTCAGCATCACGGTGGCACCGGTCAGGCCCGCCGTGGCGGCGGATCCGATGACCGAGACGAAGGCGATCAGGAGGTAGTCGCCGACGCCGAGGTGGACGCCGTAGAACTGGGCGACGAAGATCGCGGCCAGCGCGGGGTAGACGGCTGCGCAGCCGTCCATCTTGGTGGTGGCGCCGAACGGCACGGCGAAGCTGGCGTACTCGCTCGGGACGCCGAGGCGCTCGGTCACCCGGCGGGTGACGGGGAGCGTGCCGACCGAGGAGCGCGAGACGAAGGCGAGCTGGACGGCGGGCCAGGCGCCCTTGAAGAAGTTGAGCGGGTTGAGACCGCCGGCGAAGCGCAGCAGCAGCGAGTAGACGACGAACAGCACCAGCGCGCACCCGGCGTAGACGTCGACGGCGAGCACGCTCAGCGGCTGCAGGACGTCCTGGCCGTACTTGGCGACGGACTTGCCGATCAGGCCGAGGGTGCCGAGCGGGGCGAGCCGGATGACCCACCAGAGCGCGGTCTGGATCAGCTCCAGCAGCGACTCGCTCAGCTTGAGCACCGGGTCGGCCTTGGGCCCGATCTTCAGCACCGCAGCGCCGGCCACGACAGCCAGGAAGACGATCTGAAGGACGTTCACCTCGGTGAAGGCCTCGACGATGTTGCTCGGGAAGATACCGGTGATGAAGTCGACCCAGCTGCCGGTGTGCTTCGGGGCGGCGGCCTTGAGGCCGTTGTGGTCGACCTTGCCCGGGTCGGTGAGCAGACCGATGCCGAGGCCGATCGCGACGGCGATCAGCGAGGTGGCCAGGAACCAGAGCAGCGTGCGGACGGCCAGCCGGGCGGCGTTGGTGACGTTCCGCAGGTTGGCGACGCTGACCAGGATCGCGGTGAAGACCAGCGGCGGGACGGCGAGGGTGAGCAGCTGGACGAAGGTCCGGCCGATCGTCTCGAGGGTGGTGGCCAGCCAGGACACGTCGCCTGCACGGGCGATCCAGCCGAGCAGGGCGCCGAGGACGAGGCCGCTGACGATCTGGACCCAGAACGGGGTCTTTCGGACCTTCGCCAGGAACGAGGGCGGCGTGGACCCGGTGCGTGCCGGGGATCCGGCCGGTGCCGTGGACGCGGTGGGCGCGGTGGACATGGGGATGCGACTCCGGAGAACGGGAGGACAGACAGGGGGGTGGGGCGCGCGGGGGCGATGGCGGCACGGCGGAGGGCAGCCGGCGGGGCCGGGCCTCAGACGGGGCGTGCCGCCTCGGTACAGCGCAGGGCGCGACAGGTGCGCGGGCTGTCCACAGCACCGGACAGGCGCGGGCAGCAGGGTGCGAGCGGGGTGCTCGTCCCGTACTGGAGTGCGGCGCCTGGGGTGGTCATGGCCGGAAGATTAGCAATAAACCTTTGAGATGTTCAAAGTACAGGTTTGAGTTACGTCGACGAACGACCCGCGAGGGGTCGGGCGGGGCGGGCGAGCGGGCCCGGGACCACCTCGGTTGACCAGAGATAGTTATACGTATAACTTAGTGACTGACCCCAGCGCCCCCGCCTGCCCAGGAGACCGAACGCCATGGGCTATCTCGCCCTGCTCCGCGCCCCGCACGTCACTCGACTCCTGCTGGGCACCCTGCTCGGGCGGCTGCCCGCCGGGATGACCGCGCTGGTGATCGCCCTCGCGCTGCGCGAGGCCGGCGCGCCGTACAGCAGGATCGGGCTGGCCACCGCCGCGTACGCCATCGCCGCCGCCGTCGGCGGCCCGGTGCTCGGCCGGATCGTGGACCGCACCGGCCAGCCCCGGGTACTGATCGCCTCCGCGCTGGTCGCCGGACTGGGGTATGCGCTGCTGGCGCTCGAACCCGGTTCGCCGTCCGCCGCCCTGGCCGGCGCCGCACTCGCCGGGCTGGCGATGCCGCCGCTCGAACCGTGCCTGCGCTCCCTGTGGCCCGCCGTGGTCGAGGAGGAGCAACTGGACACCGCGTACGCCTTCGACTCCGCCTCGCAGCAGGTCCTCTACGTGGCCGGCCCGCTGGCCGTGGCCGGACTGGCCGCCGCCTTCGGCCCGTCCACAGCCCTGTGGACGGCCGCGGCGCTCGGGCTGCTCGGTTCACTGGTGGTCGCCACCACCGCGCCCGCCCGCGCCTGGCAGGCGCCGCCGCGCGAGTCCTCGGCCGGCCTGCTCGGGCCGCTGCGCTCCCCCGGCCTGGTCCTGCTGCTGGTCGGACTGGCCGGCGCCGGCTGGACGGTCGGCGCCCAGAACGTGCTGTTCATCGCGTACGCCGAGAACCACCCCGGCGGCCTGCCGGGCGGCGCGGGCAGCCTGCTGGCACTGGCGGCCCTCGGCGGTCTGGTCGGCGCCCTGGTCTACGGCGCGCTGCCGTGGCGGATCAGCACCGCCACCCGCACCTGGACGATCGCGCTCGCGATGGCCGCCAGCTACCTGCCGCTGCTCCTGCTCCCCGGTCCGGCCGCCATGGCCGGTCTGGCGCTGCTGTCCGGGATCTCCCTGGCGCCACTGCTGGCGGCGGCGTTCGTCTTGGTCGCCGAACTGGCGCCGACCGGCACGGTGACCGAGGCGTTCGCCTGGCTGGTCACCCTCTTCGCGACGGGCAACGCGGCCGGCTACGCCGTCTCCGGGCTGCTCGCCTCCGACTCCCTGCCCGCCGTCGCGCTCTGCGCGGTGGGTGGGATCGGGCTGGGCGGCGCGCTGCTGTTCGGCTGCCGGCGGCGACTGGAGACCCGGCCGTCGGCGGGGACTGGGGAAGGGGCGCGGGACGCGGGCGGCAGCGCGGGCGGCGCCGTGGCGGCGGCTCAGGAGGAGCGCGTGGCCGCGAAGGCGTGAGGGGATCGCGGGGGCGGCTGACAGATGACGATATCTGTCAGCCGCCCTCTGTCCATTGTCGATCGACCGCGCGACAGTCGGCCCACCCAGCACATGCGGGTCGCCATGGGGTCGGCAACGGGGGCGGTGCACATCCGGCGAACATCTTCGCGCTGACAGAATCCGTCAACTGTCATCCGTCATCCCGAGAACGTCAGCGCACAGCCGCCGCACCGGTCGAGCTGCGCACCACCAAGCTGGTCGCCAGAGCCGGGACGGCGGCCACCGGTTCCCCCCGGAGCAGCGCCGCCAGCGCGGTGACCCCGGCCCGGCCGAGTTCCTCGCCGGGGAGGTCGACGGTGGTGAGGGGCGGCGCCAGCAGCTCGGCCACCGGGATGTTGTCGAGTCCGACCACGGAGACGTCGGCGGGGATCCGCAGCCCGAGTTCGGCCGCGGCCTGGTAGAGCCCGGAGGCGACCACGTCGTCGTCGCAGACCACGGCGCGCGGCCGGTCCGGCCCGCCGAGCAGCCGGTGCGCGGCCTCGAAGGCGGCCTGGCGTCCTTCGTTCAGGCTGACGCCCGCCTCGACCACCTCCAGTCCGCGGGTGGCCTGTTCGAACGCGGCCTGCCGGACCCGGAAGGTGTACGCGGAGTGGGTGGACCTCAGATGCCCGATCCGCCGGTGGCCGAGTGCCACCAGGTGCTCGACCGCGCCGCGCATGCCGCCGGCGACGTCGAGTTCGACGGTCGGCCGGCCGTGGTTGGCGGCCGGATCGGCGTCCAGGAACACGGCGGGGGTGTCCGGCGGGAGCTCGCCGAGCTGGCTGTCGTCCGGGGAGCAGACCAGCAGGCCGTCGAAGCGGCTGGTGGCGGCGGCGTCCGCGAGGGTGGCGCTGGCCCAGCCGCTGCTGACCACGACGGCCAGCCCGTGCTTGCCCGCCTCCTCGTGCACCCCGGTCAGGACCCGTCCGAAGAAGGGGCCGAGCAGGTTGGGCACCGCCAGCAGGATCATGCCGCTGCGGCCGAGCCGCAGTTGCCGGCCGGCCGCCTGAGGGCGGTAGCCGAGGCTGCGGGCCGCCTCGCGGATCCGTTCCCGGGTGGCTTCGGACACCCGGTGCCCGGCGTCCGAACCCGAGAACACCAGCGACACGGTGGCCTGGGAGACGCCCGCCAGCCGGGCCACGTCACGGCCGGTCGGCCGCTTCGGAGGGGTGGGGGCGGCAGCCGGACCGCCCGCGGACTGCGGCACCGGGGATCAGTTCTGTACGGCTGCCGCGGCGGCGGCGCGGGCGGCGTCGTCGGCCGCGTCCTCCTCCGCGTTCTGCGCCGCGGTGCGCGAGCGGATCGTCTCGACCTTCTCGCTGATCTGCGCCGACATCGCGTCCCGCTGCTTGCTCAGCACCACGTAGCTGATCGGCGCGGACACCAGTCCGGCGAGCAGCACCAGGAAGACCGCACCCGCGTCACCGGCCACCGGGATCACACCGAAGTGGCCCAGCAGCAGGAAGATCAGCAGGCAGCCGAGGAAGATGCTGACCCGCAGGGACGTGTAGCGGAGCGTGGCGTGCGTCTTGCTGCTCACGGAAGGAGGTCCTCACTGCAGGGGTACGGCGGGCGGAGCTGGCCCACAGGGCACGGCTCCCAGTGAAGCATGCCGACCGACCGCAGCGGCAGACAGGCTCGTCACCGCCCTCGGACCGCCGCCGGTACCGGGCCCGCAACGCCTCCCACGCCCCGCGCCACCCCCGTTCCCCCGCGCCCGCGGTGGCAGCCCGGTCGGCGACGCCACGCCCCCCGGTCGGCGGGCGGACGCAGCGACGAGGACGGGTACCGCGAGTACAAGTGCGACGAGTACGACGAGTACGACCGTCCCCGCTAGCCTGCCGCGGTGGAGATCTCGCGGGGCGTCGAAGAGTGCGACGGGGTCTGGGCCGCACTCGCCGAGGGCCCACGGCCCTCCGGGAACCTCGCCCGGGCGTGGCTGGACGGCCTGGGCTTCAACCGTGCCGCCCCCGCCGCGGTACTGATCGGGCTCTTCGGTGCCGGAAGGGCGGGGTTCCTGCTCCGCGACGACCTGCCGCCCGGTGTCCTGGACGCGGCGGTCGCCCATCCCGCCAGGCGCGTCTGGGGGGCGGCCGCCGACAGCGGGAGACTCACTTCCCTCCAGTGGGACCGGCTGCTCGCCGCCACCGCGGGACTGCCGGTCCACGGCCTGGTCGCGGAGTTGGCCGCGGAGCACGCCGGGCGACAGCGCTCCGGCGCGAACCCACCCGTCCGCAGGGGCGTGGAGCGGGCTCCGCACGCCGGAGCCCGGCCGCCCGAAACACCGGCCGAGATCGCCGCGATGGCCGGCACCGTCCCCGAGATCACCGCCGACCACCGGAGCGTCGCCCTGTGGTGGGTCGCCGCGCTCCACGACGACCCCGCGGCAATGCGGCAGCTGGCCTCGTCCCCGAACCTGTGGATCCGCCGCAGTGTGGCCCGCGCGACGCGGCTCCCCGCGGACGTCGTGGAACTCCTCGCCGCCGACCAGGACCGCGCCGTACGGCTGTTCCTCGCCGAGTCCTGCGACGACGCCCCGGCGCACCTGCTCCTCGACGTCTGGAGCTGGTGGTCGGGCAGCTTCTCCTTCCCGGGCCGGCCCCGCAACCATCCGAACTTCCCGCGCGGCGGACTGCTGCGTCTCGCGGACAGCCCGCATCCGCGGCTGCGCCTCCTCGCGCTCGACGACCCCGCCTCGACGGGTGCCCTGGTCGAGCGGCTCGGCCACGACCCCGACGCCGAGGTGCGCCGCCACGCGGCCGGTGATGAACGGCTCTCGCCCGGTTCCGCGGCGAGGCTGACCGGCGACGCCGATCCGGCGGTCCGCCGGCAGGCCCGGCAGCATCCGGCCCTGCCGGCGGACGTCCTGGTGGGGTCACTGCTCGATGACCATGCTGCCGGGGACGCCGCCAGGAATCCCGCGATCCCGGTGGCCGTCATGCACCGCATGATCGAACTGGCCTCGCCGGGCGCCTGAAACCCCGCCCCGAAGCCCGGGCCCGAGCGCCCGGGCACCCGACCGCCCGAGCGCCCCGGCTACGCCGCCGGCGCGGGCCGCCGGGCGAGGCCGAGGCAGCAAAGCACCGCGACCGCGCACAGGCCGCCCGCCGCGTACCAGGCCAGGTCGTAGTCGCCGAAGTGGTCCCGGGCGAGGCCCGCGAGTGAGGCGACCGCGGCGGCGCCGATCTGGTGGGCCGCCAGTACCCAGCCGAACACCACCGGGGCGTCCGCGCCGAAGTGGCGGCGGCAGAGCGCGATGGTCGGCGGGACGGTGGCGACCCAGTCCAGGCCGTAGAAGATCACGAACGCCAGGATCGGCGGGCGCAGCGAATCGGCGAACAGCTGCGGCAGCAGGAGCAGCGAGACGCCGCGCAGCGCGTAGTAGGTGATCAGCAGGGCGCGGGAGTCGAAGCGGTCGGTGAACCAGCCGCTGGCGACGGTACCGGCCACGTCGAAGACGCCGACCAGGGCGAGCAGGCTCGCGCCGGTGGTGACGGGCATGCCGTGGTCGTGTGCGGCGGGGATGAAGTGGGTGCCGACCAGGCCCGCGGTGGTGGCGCCGCAGATCGCGAACGAACCGGCCAGCAGCCAGAACGCCCGGGTGCGGGCGGCCTCCCGGAGCACCCGCAGCGAGCGGGCCAGCGCGCTGCCGGTGACGGCCGGCGGGGCGGGCGGCTCGGTGGCGCCCAGTGGCAGCAGGCCGAGGTCGGCGGGCCGTTCGCGCATCAGCAGCAGGACCGGTACGGCGACGGCGGTGGCCGCCAGCGAGACCACGACCACGGCGGTGCGCCAGCCGTGGTGGGTGACCAGGGCGGCCAGGACCGGCATGAAGACCAGGTTCCCGGCCGCTCCGGCGGCGGTGAGGACGCCGGTGACCAGGCCTTGGTGGGCCTGGAACCAGCGGCCGGTGATGGTGGTGGCGAAGGCGCCGGCCATCGAGCCGCTGCCGAGGCCCACCAGCACGCCCCAGCAGAGCACCAGTTGCCACGGCTGGGTCATCAGCACGGTGAGCCCCGAGCCGGTGGCGATCAGCAGCAGCGCGCAGACCGTGACCAGCCGCACGCCGAAGCGGTCCATCAGCGCGGCGGCGAACGGCGCGGTCAGCCCGTACAGGGTGAGGTTGACCGAGACCGCGCTGGAGACGGTGGCGTGCGACCAGCCGAACTCGCTGTTCAGCGCGTCCATCATCAGGCCGGGGGTGGAGCGGAAGCCGGCCGCGCCGACGAGGACGACCAGCGCGACGCCCGCCACCACCCAGGCGTAGTGCAGGCGGGGTGGGCGGGGGGTCCGTCCGGCATCGGGGGCGGGGAGGGTGGGGTCGGTCCGCGGTGGGGTGTTCAGCGGTGGGGTGTTCAGGTCGGTCACGGACCGAGTGTCCGGGCCGGGGGCGGGTACGGACGAGGGGCCTGACTGCCACCTTTCGTCAGGATCGGGCCACCGCCCGGCGCAGGCCGCGGATCGGCGGGCTGAGCAGCAGGGCCGCGACCACCAGCAGGGCGACCACACCGCCCGCCGCCAGCACCTGGCGTTCGCCGAAGGCGTCGGCGGCGGGGCCGGCCAGGGCGGCGCCGAGCGGGACCATGCAGACCGAGCCGGCCACCTCGTAGGCGTGGATCCGGTTCAGCACCTCGCCCGGCACCTGGGTCTGGACGCTGGTCGCCCACATGACGCCCCAGAAGGTGACGCCGGCGCCGGTGAGCAGCTGGGCGGCGGCGAGCAGGGGGACCGGGAGGTCCAGTGCGAGGGCGAACTGGTACGCGGGGAAGGCGATCAGGGCGAGCGCGCCGCCGGTCAGCGGCCGGGCCGGCTTGACCCGGATGGCGACCACCCCGCCCAGCACGGTGCCCACCCCGAACGCGCAGCTGAGCAGGCCGTAGACGGTCGAGCCGTGCTGCGGCACCACCACACCGGCGGCCACCGGCAGCATCGGTCCGAAGGAGAGCACGCTGAAGAAGAGCCAGATCACGATCACGCCCCACATCCAGCTGCGGGATCTGAACTCGTGCCAGCCGACGACCAGGTTGCGCCACAGGCTGTCGCCGGCGGGCGGGGCGGGCACCGCGCCGAGCCGCAGCGCGAGCAGGCACAGCGCGCTGACGCCGTACGTGGCGGCGGCGATGACCATCACCCAGCCCGTGGCGGCGGCGCCGACCAGGACGCCCGCGAGGGCCGGGCCGAGCAGCGCGGTGACGGCCTCGGAGATCCGCAGCACGCCGTTGGCGCCCTGGACGTCGCGGGCGACCAGCGGAACGGTGGAGGCCGCGCCGGGCTGGAACATCGCGGCGGCCGTACCGGCCAGCGCGAGCAGCGCGTACAGCTGCCAGAGCTGGTCGATGCCACGGAAGAACAGCAGCGCGAGCAGGACCCGGGTGACCAGGTTGAGCAGGTCTGCGGCGATCATCAGCCGGCGGGCGGTGAACCGGTCGGCGAGGACCCCGCCGACCAGGACCAGGCCCGCGAAGGGTGCCATCAGGAAGGCCATCGCGTAGCCGACCGAGCCGAGCGGGTGGCCCGCGCCGAGCAGGCCGGCCGAGACGGCGACCGGGAGCATCGCGTCGCCGAGCAGGCCGGAGCTGCGGGCGGTGAAGTAGAGCCGGAAGCCGGCGGACCAGATGGCGGGGGCTGCGGCGGGGGCGGGGGCTGCGGCGGGCGTGGGGGCCGGTGTGCGGGCGTGCTGCAGTTCGGGTGCGGTCACAGGAGAGAGTTTTGGTGTAGACCACTGCGAATTCCAGTGGTTTTGGGGTCACGATGCGGCAGCGGTCTGCGGCCGGATTCCCGCGCCGGCCCGGACGGCGGGCCGCCACGCGCGCCCCGAGCACGGCGCGGCGGCTCCGCCATCCGACCTGGCGCCCGAGCCCTGAAGCCGCGCGCCGGCCCTCTGCACTCGTCGAGGTGGTGGTCCCGGGCGGCAGGCAGCGGATGTCCCCCTGTGCCCCGCACCGGCCCGGAGTCGCCTCGACGTCCCCTCGCAACGGAGAGCTGCACCCAAGAGTGATCAGTCGGATACGTCACGTCAATGGGTTGTCCGAAATTCGGAATGGTTGCGGCGCATTTGGCATCGGGTGGCGCACGGCGGCGGACGAGCGGCCTCCGGACGCGCCCCAGGGGCGGACGGGGCGGACGGGACGTCAGAGGCGATGGCGGCCCGGCGCGCGGACGGCGCGACGGCGCACCACGCGGTGTGCGCGGACCGGCAGGAGCGGGGGCGAGGTCGGCAGGAGCCGGGGCGCGGGAGTGCGGACAGCGTGAGAACGGCGTGGGCGGGAGCCCGGAGCCGCGGGGGTACGGGAGCGCGGACCGCGCGTCAGAGCGCGTACGCCCGGGAGGCGGCGGCCGGGTCGGCGGCACGCAGCGGCGGGTGGGCTCCCGGCACCTGGTCCACCAACGGCTGCTCCACGGGCGTCTGGACGGCCGGCAGGTGCTCGGGGACCTTGGGGTCGATCTCGCACCAGACCCGCTTGCCGGAGCCGTCCGGGTACCAGCCCCAGCGGTCGCAGAGCAGCTCGACCAGCTCCAGTCCGCGCCCGTTGGTGGCGTCGCCGCCCGCGTGCCGGGGTGCCGGGGCGACCACGCTGGCGTCGGCCACCTCCACCCGGACCGGCACGAGCGGGTCGCGGTCGCCGTCGGCGCCCGAGCCGATCGGACACGAGCGGCCGGGCAGCGGCATGGACAGCCGCAGCACCGCCGGACAGCCGGTGTGCACCACCGCGTTGGTGACCAGCTCGGAGACCACCAGCACCAGCGTCTCGGCGACCGGCGCATCCGGGTCGAGCCCGTGGCCCTTCAGCCGGGCCCGCACCCAGCGCCTGGCCCGGCCGACCTCCGACGGGTCCGCCTGCACCGCCAGCTGCACCTGAAATACCTGCACCGCTCCACCACCCGCACTCGGTATTCGGCCCGGTCGTCGGCCGTTCTCCCTGCTGCCCGGACCGGGCGGGGCCGAGGCCCTGGTCACGCCGGTCCGGCCGGCCGCGCACCCCGGGAATGCCTGCCGGGCTGCCCATGGCTTCGGCACGAATACGCCTCAGGATGATTCCGCAGCTCGCCCGCAGCAAGCGCTTCAGGCATATTCCAGCGATCGGGGGACGGCTCGGTGCATACTGTCCCGCTCACCCTGGCGAGCATCGCACCGCTGATCGTCCACCCGCGCCACACCCTCCTGCGCACTACGGCGCGAGCGATACGACGGTACCGCCACGCGGGGGCAACCTCCGGGTAGCCACGAGCGAACAACCCTTCCCACATCTGTCCGCATCCGGTCGAACGCCCCCCTCCCGGAGGACGGACCGAGCGTCCCACGATCCAGAACCTGGTTTTTCCTTCTTCGTACGAATGCACCCCGCCCCGGCCCGGACGGGCTACCGTTGAGTAGGCCGCCCGGAGCACGGAGGGGGCAGGGGCCATGTCCGATCGCACCGCCCACCGGGACGCGCAGGTCCCCCGGCGGCTGCTGCGCGGCGAGGAGTCCGCACTCGGCGAGCTCTACGACCACCACGCGCCGCTGGTGCACGGCCTCGCCTGGCGGCTGCTGGACGACCAGGACGACGCCGAGCAGCTGACCCGCGAGGTGTTCGCCGGGGTCTGGCGGGCGCCGGAGTGCCTCGACCCGGCCCACGGCCCGCTGCGCGACCGGCTGGCCAGGCTCACCCGGCACCGGGCCGCCGAACTGCTGGCGGCCCGCCAGGACGACGGCCGGGCGGCCGCGGCCCGCGCCACCGCCGTCCGGGTGCGCGAACTGGTGGCCGCCCTCCCGCGGCCGCTGCCCGCCCCGACGCACCCGCACGCCCCGGCCGCGTCCGGCCGTCCCGGCTCCCTCGACTGCCTCGGCTCCCTCGGCGAATCGGACCTCGGCGCCCCGGACCCCGGCACTCCGGCCCCGGACGGCGCGCCCGATCCCGACGACTCGCTCGGGCCCGACGAAGCGCTGCGCCGCCAGGTGCTGGACTGGTGCCTGGCGCAGCGGCCCGCCCGCTGTCCCGTCCCGCCGTGGGCGGCGCCGTACGCGGCCGAGACGGCCAAGCTGGACGCCCTGCTGCGGGACCTCGGCCCCGGCGAGTGGCAGGAGGTGGCCGAACTGCCCTGGCACGGCGGGGTGCAGCGCTGGCGGCCCGCGGAGGTGGTCTGCCATCTGGCCGCCGTGGACGGCTATCTGACGCCCGCCCTCGGCCTGCCCGACCCGGTCCGGACACCGACGCCGCCCGGGCCGCGGCCGGCGGGACCGCCCCGGGTACCCGAGCAGGGCCGGCCCGACGACGTCCTCGGCCGGACCCGGAGCCTGATCGAGGCGCGGCGCGGCAGCGCGCCCGCCGAGGTGCGCGGGATGTGGCGGCGGCAGAGTCACGAGCTGCTCCGCGCGGCCGGTCTCGGTGCGGACGGCACGGCCCCGGTCGACTACGGTTCGGCCGTGCTGCCGCTGTCCGACGCCTTCCTGGACCGGGCGTTCGAGTGCTGGGTCCACGGGGACGACCTCGCCCGGGCGGTCGACTATCCGTACGCCCCGCCCGCGCCGCAGCACCTGCGGCTGCTGGTCGACCTGGCCGCCCGGATGCTGCCGTACCTGCTGGCCGCCCTGCGCGGTCCGGACCGGCCGGCCGGTGATCGCCGGCTGCTGCGGCTGGTGATCGACGGACCGGCGGCCGGCGAGTGGCGGATCCCGCTCGACGGGCTGCAGGACGACGGCGGGCCGCCGGTCGCCGAGATGGTGCTGGACGGCCTGGAGTTCTGCTACCTCGCCGCCGCCCACCGCGACCCGGACCTGCTCCCGGTCGGCCGGCACGGCGACCTGGCGGCGATCCGGGAGGTCCTGCACGCGGTGCCCCTGCTCTCCCGGCCCTGAGCGGCCGGCCGACGCCCGGAACAGGCCCGGACCGGACCGCGCCACCGGCCCGCCGCGGCGCCTACTCCGGCAGGCCGGTCTCCGCCGCCAGCAGTTCGGCGACCGACTGGCGGCGTCGGATCAGCCTGGCCCGGCCGCCGTCCACCAGCACCTCCGGCGCCAGCGGCCGCGAGTTGTAGAGCGAGGACATGCTGGCGCCGTACGCGCCGGTGTCGTGGAAGACCACCAGGTCGCCGATGTCCGCGCGGGGCAGCGGGACCGGTTCCACGTCCCCGCCCGCGGCCTGGGTGAACACGTCGCCGGACTCGCACAGCGGGCCGGCCAGCACGGTGTCCCGCAGGTCGGCGCGGCGGACCTCGCCGTCGGGGGCCAGCACCGAGGCGCGGTGGCTGCTGCCGTACATGGCGGGCCGCATCAGGTCGTTGAAGCCGGCGTCGACCAGCACGAAGTGGTTGCTGCCGACCGGCTTGTGGGCCCGCACCTCGGCCGCGAGCAGCCCTGCGCCGGCCACCAGGAAGCGGCCGGGCTCGATCTCCAGCCGCACCGGGTGGCCGAGTTCGGCGGCGATCTCGGCGCGCGCGGAGTCCCAGAGCCGGAAGTACCGGTCGGTGTCGACCTCGGGCTGCCCGGCGGCGTACGGGACGGACAGGCCGCCGCCGGCCGAGATCGCGCGGACGTCGCGTCCGCTGAGCCTGACCTGCTTGACCATGGTCTCGCAGACCGCCTCCAGGTGGCCGTAGTCCACCCCGGAGCCGATGTGCATGTGGAAGCCGACCAGGTCCAGCCGGTGGCGGTCGAGCAGGTCGAGGCTGTCGGCCAGGTGCTCGTGCCAGATGCCGTGCTTGCTCTGCTCGCCGCCGGTGTTGGTCTTGCGGCTGTGGCCGTGCCCGAAGCCCGGGTTGATCCGGATCCAGACCGGGTGGCCCGGGTTGGCCCGGCCGAGCTGTTCCAGCATCTGCGGGGAGCCCGCGTTGACCGGGATGCCCAGCTCGACCACCCGGTCGAGGGTCGGGCGGTCCAGCAGGTCCGCGGTGAAGACGATCGGGTCGTCCGGTCCGCCGGGCAGGTACCCGGCGGCGAGCGCGCGTTCGACCTCGCCGGCCGACACCGAGTCCACCAGGACGCCCTGTTCGCGCATCAGCCGCAGGATGTGGATGTTGGAGCAGGCCTTCTGCGCGAACCGGATCACGTCGAACTGCCGCAGCCGCTCGATCTGCGCGCGGATCGGCGCGGCCCCGTACAGCCAGACCGGGGTGCCGAACTCCTCGGCGATCCGGGCGATCCGGGGGCCGTCGAGGCCGCCGGGGAATTCGCCGTCCGGGGTCGCTGGTGAGGTCGTCATGGCAGGCAGTCCTCCGCACGGATCGTCAACTGGACCGAGCGCACCGCCGCCGTCGAATTCGGTGGCTCGCCGAATTCCGGCTCGATGGACGGGGACCGGCGGCACCCCCGTGGCGCGGCGCTTTCCCCCGTTCGGCGGCGGCCACGTTACCTCCGCCGACGGACCGGCGGGAAACCGGAGTTGACGCCGGCAGGAGCCGCCGGAGGGGGATTCTTCGGCGGCCCGGGTATCCGGGCGGAGCACTTCCGGAATACCGCTCGGCCGCGCGCACGAACAACGTCCCGCGGACCGCGGAAAAAGAAATCCTGCGGCTCGGGTGAAGGCGGACGGGGTCAGGCGAAGACGACGGTGCGGGCGCCGTTCAGCAGTACCCGGCGTTCGCTGTGCCACTTGACCGCGCGCGCCAGCGCCTGGCACTCGACGTCGCGGCCGAGGGCGACCAGCTGGTCCGGGGTGACGTCGTGGGTCACCCGCGCCACCTCCTGCTCGATGATCGGGCCCTCGTC
This sequence comes from Kitasatospora sp. NPDC048540, assembly GCF_040651175.1. Lineage (NCBI taxonomy): Bacteria > Bacillati > Actinomycetota > Actinomycetes > Kitasatosporales > Streptomycetaceae > Kitasatospora > Kitasatospora sp. NPDC048540. The sequence goes on along the minus strand of NZ_JBEZIR010000016.1, from coordinate 47,916 downwards.
CAGGTCGGCGGTGACGTAGTGCGCAGTGGCGCCGATCAGCTTCACGCCCCGGGCGTGCGCCTGGTGGTACGGCTTGGCGCCCTTGAAGCTCGGCAGGAAGGAGTGGTGGATGTTGATCACCCGGCCGGAGAGCTCCTTGCACAGCCGGTCGGACAGCACCTGCATGTACCGGGCCAGCACCACCAGGTCGACCCGCTGGTCGGCGACCAGGTCGAGCAGCTGCTGCTCGGCCTCGGCCTTGGTCTCCTTGGTGACCGGCAGGTGGTGGAACGGGATGCCGTAGGACTCGGTGAGCTCGCGGAAGTCGGTGTGGTTGGAGACCACGGCCGCGATCTCCACCGGCAGTGCGCCGATCCGGGTGCGGAACAGCAGGTCGTTCAGGCAGTGGCCGAACTTCGACACCATCAGCACCACCCGCATCCGCTCGGCGGTCGGGTGGATCTGCCAGTCCATCCGGAACGAGGCGCCGATCGCGGCGAAGCTGGCCCGCAGCTTCTCGGGGCTGACCGGCTGCTCGGCCGCGAAGTGCACCCGCATGAAGAACAGCCCGCTGTCGCCGTCCCCGAACTGCTGGCTGTCGATGATGTTGCAGCCGGTCATGAACAGGTAGCTGGAGACCGCGTGGACGATCCCCTGCTTGTCCGGGCAGGACAGCGTGAGGACGTACTGGACGGGGGCGGACTGCTCTTCCACGGTTGCGGTTCCCCTGGTTCTTCGGTGCGAGGACGGGTCCGGACCGGTTCGGGCACGGCCTGACCGTCCGGGCGGCGGACGGTCAAGCGTGTCACAGATCGACGGACGCCCGCCGCCACCGCCCGCACCGCGAGATCCGGCCGGGCCGCGGCCGTACGCGGCCCGGCGCCGCCCTACGCGGCCCGGGTGAGGATCCGCAGCACCTCGAGCGAGCGCGGCGCGGTGTCGGGGTCCTCCCCGTCGGCGGACGCCAGGTGGGCGTGGGCGGCCCGGGCCGCGGCGACCGCCTCGGGCCAGCCGGGGTGGGCGAGGTAGGCGGCGGCGGGCGCGTCAGCGCCTACCTCGTGCAGGATCCGCAGCACCGGCAGGACGGCGGCGTCCACCAGGGCGGCCTCGGTCTGGTCCCGCAGGACGGTGCCGACGTACTTCCCGGCGGGCCAGCGGTCCAGCCAGGTGTCCTCGACCAGGCGGTAGACGGCGTCGGTGACGTCGCCGTACCCCGGCCGGCCGGCCAGCCAGGTCTCCTGCTGGAAGGCGGGGTCGGACAGCATGTGCAGGGCCGACCGCAGCCGGGCTCGCCAGCGCCACCAGGGCAGGTCGTTCAAGGGCATGCCGCCCATCGTGCTCGACCGGTGCCCCGTTCGAGAAGAGGGTCGGGTGGACCGATACCGAGAATCCATGCTGTCGGACATGAGAATCGATCGTACGTTCCCACCTGTCATGACTTCTACACGCGTCACCCCTCGCTGTTCCACCCGCGTTGACCCGGCGTTCTTTTCCAGGCCCCCTCCGCTTGCCCGCCCCGGACAAGGCTGGTCCAGGCCACACCGGCGTACGGAGGCCAAGAACCCCGGGAAGGGCACACCGACATGACGCGGACCGCATCGGCCGACCGCCCACATCCGACCGCCCACCGGAGGGCCGCCACCGCACCGGCGGGCGCCCGGCGCCGCCGTACGGCCGGCGTGCTGGCCGCGACCGCGACGCTGCTGCCCGCGCTGCTGGCGACCTCCGCCTGCGGCGGACCGGCGGACGCCGCCGCCACCGCCGGCCACTCCGAGCCGACCGTGATGACCTGGGCGCCGTCCGGCACCGGCTCCACCGACCGGCCCGGCATGACCGCGCTGGCCGAGGCGATCGGCCGCGAGCTCAACGCCAAGGGCGGCCTCGACGGCCGCAAGCTGCGGGTCCTCACCTGCAACGAGCAGAACACCGCCGACGGCGCCGCCGCCTGCGCCCAGCAGGCGATCGACGCCCACGTGGTGGCCGTGATCGGCTCCTACAGCCAGTACGGCAGCGACTTCATGCCCGCGCTGGAGCGGGCCGGGATCCCGTACCTGGGCGGCTACGGGCTCTCCTCGCCCGAGTTCACCAGCCCGCTCTCCTACCCGGTGGCCGGCGGCAGCCCGGCGCTGGTCGCGGGCAGCGGCCGCCAGCTGGTCGAGGCGGGCTGCAAGACGGTCGCGCTGATCCGTCCCGACACCCGGGCCGGCGACACCCTGGTCAACTACCTCAGCGGCGCGCTGAAGCCCGCCAACGTGAAGCTGACCGACGTGCCCGCGCCGGAGAAGTCCAACAACTACACCGACTACGCCCGCCGGGCGATCGGCGACGACCGCCCGGGCAACTGCGTGATCAGCGCGCTCGGCTCCGAGCCCACCTCCAACCTGCTCGACCCGTACCGCCGGCTCGCCCCCAAGCACACCCAGCTGGCCTCGGTGATCGGCAGCTTCCAGCAGTCCGTGGTGGACTCCACCGGCGGCGACTCCGGCCCGCTGCACGGCGCCTACGCGACCGGCTGGTACCCGGCCGAGGCCTCCCCGGTCTGGGACGCGCTGCGGGCCACCGCCCACGGCTACGGCACCGGCGACGCCATGATCGACGTCTCCGACCCCGGGGTGCAGACCACCTGGGTCGCGTACGAGGTCTTCCGCCAGGCCGCCGCCCGGGCCGACCGGAGCAAGCCGCTGACCGCCCGCGCGCTGGCCAACGTGCTCGACAGCGGCGAACCGATCGACACCGGCGGCGCCACCCCGCCGCTCAGCTGGGGCCTGACCAACATGCTCCCGAGCGCCGACTCGCCGCGGCTGGTGAACACCTCGGTCACCTTCCAGCAGGTCCAGGGCGGCCGGCTGGTCGAGCAGCGCCAGGGCTTCGTGGACGTCCGCTGGGTGCTGGCGGGCGGCAAGCCGCCCGCGTGACGCCCGGCACGACGCCTCGCGCAGAACCCCGAAGGGGCGGTCCGGCCGCGGTGGCCGGGCCGCCCCTTCGGGTCGTGCCGTGACTCGGACGCCTCGCGGGACCGGGGGGACTACAGGTCGCCCTTCTCCCGGGTCGGCAGGCTGGTCTGGGTGGCGATGGCGTTCCACAGGTCGGAGGCCTGGGTCTTCGCGGTGGTGGCCGTCCCGCTGGCCGCGTTGCCGTTCTTGGCGTGCTGGTTCTCCGCCTGCTTGGCGGGGTCGCAGGCGGCGATGGAGTCGCCCGCCCAGGCCGCGTACTCCTTGTCGGCCGTGGACGAGGCCGTCCAGGCCTTCTGCAGCTGCTCCACCAGCTGCGGGCCGCTCGGCAGCTTGTCGACCTTCAGGGCGGCCAGGTCGGAGACCAGCTGGTCGCGCTGGGCGGCCGCCGCGGTCAGGCTGGTCTGCGCGTCCGGCAGCTTGTCGCACTTCTGCACCGAGCTGACCGCACCGATCACCGCCTGGCGGCTGGAGCTGGCCTTGCCGAGCAGGTCGGACATGGCCTTGGCCTGGGCCTGCATCTCCGGGGTGACCGCCGCCGGGCCGGCGCCGGCCGAGTTGCTGGTGACCGGCTTGGCGACCGGCGTCCCGGGCGTCTTGTCCTCACCGCCGCCGCTCATCAGCACCGCGACCAGGATGCCGGCCGCCGCACAGCCGGCCACCACACCGCCGATCACCAGCTTCTGCGAGGGGCGCTTGCCGCCGCCGGCCGGCGCGGCGCCGACCGGCTGGTAGCCGCCCGTCTGCTGGCCGCCGTAGGTCTGCGCGCCCGGCTCGTGGCCGCCGAAGGTCTGCTGACTGCCGAAGCCCTGCTGGCCACCGAAGGTCTGGCCGCCGAAGGTCTGCGGGGCGGCGGGCGGCGGGACGGCGCCCTGGGCACCGCCGAAGCCCTGCTGGCCGCCGTAGGACGGCTGGGCGCCGTACCCCGGCTGCTGGGGCGGCGCGGCCGGGTACGCCTGCGGGGCGCCGTAGCCGCCCTGGCCGCCCTGGAGGCCCTGCTGCTGCATCGGCAGTCCACCGCCGATGCTGGGCTCGCCGGCCGGGTACGGCGGCAGGTGCTGGGTCTCGGGCGCGGCCCCGGCCGCCGGACCGGCCTGCGGGCCGCCCTGCTGGCCGGGCTGCGGCGGTGCGCCCCAGTACTCGGGGGCGCCGCCGGGCGCCTGCTGCTGGGGCGGGACGGCCTGCTGCTGGGGCTGCCCGCCCTGCGGGTCCCCGGGCTGCCCGGCCGGCTCCGGCCGGAACAGGTCGTCCATGTTGAAATCGTTCGAGCTGGAGTACGAGCGGCGCTGGCTCAACGCGGTTCCTCACCTGTGCACGGCCCTGGGTCGGCCCGGGCCTCTCGGTTCCTCCGCGCGCTCGCTGACGGCGGACCACAACTTCTGGGCCACGCTACCGGTTCACCGCAACCGGTGACTACGCGGGCAGGCGTTCCCGTGCACCTGCCCGGTCCGCCCGCCCGGCGCCGCCGCCGCCGACCGGGCCCGGCCGTGGACGAACCGGGCCGGAGCCGGCGGCCGGCGCACCCGCAACCGCCCGGCCGCCGACCCCCGGGCCCCGTCCTCAGGCCGCCTCGCCCTCCGTCCTGGCGTGGAACTCCCGGACCGCCCGGTGCGCCCGGTACGGCTCCAGCCGGCTGCGGAAGTCGTCCAGGTACTCCACGCCCCGGTTGGAACGCAGGCCGCTCAGCAGCCGGACCGCCTCCGCCCCGGTCTGGCAGGCCCGCTCCAGGTCCCGCTGCTGGAGCTGGGCGGTGGCCAGCAGCACCAGGTCGACGGCGCGCCGGCGCACCCGGTGCGCGGGGTGCAGTTCGAGCGCCGTACGGGCGTAGTGCTCGGCCTTCTCGCCCTGCTGGAGGTCGCGGTGACAGTGCGCCAGCTCGTCCGCCAGGTAGGCCTCGTCGAAGTGCGCGATCCAGTCCGGGTCGTCCTCGGGGTTGCGCCGCTCCATCGCGGACAGCGCCTTGGCCGCCACCGCCTCGCAGGCCGCGGTGTCGCCGAGCAGCGCGTGGCCGCGCGCCTCGGCGGCGTAGAACATCGCCATCGCGGTCGGGGTGGCCACCGAGCGGGCGCCCTCCTGGGCGGCGCGGGCGAGTTGGGCGATCTCGCGCGGGTTGCCGAGGGTGGCGGCGAGGTGGCTCATCGAGGCCGCCAGCACGTACCCGCCGTAGCCGCGGTCGTCGGCGGCCTGGGCCAGCCGCAGCGCCTGGATGTAGTACCGCTGGGCGAGGCCCGGCTGGGCGGTGTCGACCGCCATGTAGCCGGCCAGCTCGGTCAGCCGGGCGACCGCGCCGAAGAGCTGACGGCCGGTCTCCTCCCGGTAGGCGCCGCCGAGGAAGCCGGAGACCACGCTGTTGAGGTAGTGCACCACCACCGGGCGCACGTGGCCGCTGCCGAACCGGTGGTCCAGGTCGACCAGCATCTGGGTGGTCGCCCGGATCGCGGCCACGTCGGCCAGCCCCACCCGGGTGCCGCCGGTCCTGGCCACCACCGGGTCGGGCGGGGTGATCAGCCAGTCCCGGCTGGGCTCGACCAGCGCCGAGGCGGCGACCGCGGCCCCGGCCAGGAAGTCCCGCCGGCCGACGTCGCTGCGCCACAGCTCGCAGACCTGCTCGAGGGCGGCCGGCAGGTTGGCGGCGAACTGCAGGCCCACGGCGGAGCTGAGGTTCTTGCCGTCGGCCATGCCGATCTCCTCGACCGTCACGCCGCGGCCGAGTTTGCGGCCGAGCGCCTCGGCGATCACCGCCGGCGCCTGGCCGCGCGGCTGCTGGCCGCGCAGCCAGCGGGCGACCGAGGTCTTGTCGTAGCGCAGGTCGAGTCCGTGCTCGGCGCCGCACAGGTTCACCCGGCGGGCGAGGCCCGCGTTGGAGCAGCCCGCCTCCTGGATGAGCTGCTGCAGCCGCTCGTTGGGCTCTCGTGCGACGAGTGGTCTCGCGGCCATTGGGCTTCGCCTCCCCTGCGCCACCCCGGCCGCGGGCCGGAGGACGTACGACTCTGGTGCTACCTTGCCGATGCGCCGCCCGGCAGCGGCATGGGCCCTGCCCGGGTACGGCGACACCAGCGCAATACCCACGGTGACGGATCCACTCCCCCTGCGCCCTGGTGAATGCACCAGTGCGCCCCTCCTGCGCCCGTTACGAGGACCGCCCGGGGTGGCCGGAAATCGCCCGGCTCACCGGTACGGGTGACATCTCCGGTACCGCGCCGACCGCCCCCCGTGCGCCCGTAACCCTGCCAACCGCCGGTAGTTGAGCAGCACGTGGAAGACACCCCAGGAGCCCCCGAGCAGGGCCTGCCCCCGCTCCTCATCGAAGCCGTCAGTTACGCCGAGGACCGCCACTGGGAGGTCGTCCCGGGGACGTGGCTGATCGACGGTGACGGCCCGGCCCGGTGCTCGTGCGGCGAACGGTGCGAGCTCCCCGGCGCGCACCCGGCCGGCGAGGACTGGCAGCGCCGGGCGAGCGCCGGTCCCGGGGTGGTGCGCCGCTGGTGGACCGAGAACCCGACGGCCTCGATCCTGCTGCCGACCGGCCGCGCGTTCGACGTGCTGGACGTGCCGGAGGTGGCGGGCTGCCTGGCGCTGGCCCGGATGGAGCGGATGGGGCTGCAGCTCGGTCCGGTGGTGGCGGTGCCGGCCTCGCCGGGGCAGGCCGGGCGCCGGCTGCACTTCCTGGTGCTGCCCGGGGTGCAGGCCAAGCTCCCGGAGATGCTCCGCCAGCTCGGCTGGGGGTCGGGGCGGCTCGATCTGACCGCCCGCGGCGACGGGGACTGGATCGTCGCGCCGCCGTCCCGGATCGGTCCGTACAGCTTCGCCCAGTGGGCCCGGCCGCCGTCCGCGCTGAACCGCTGGCTGCCCGACGCCGCCGAGCTGATCAACCCGCTGGCGTACGCGTGCGGGCGGGAGGCCCCGGCGTCCCGGCAGGCCGGGCAGCAGCGCGCCGCGGCGGTGCGCTGACGGCCGGCCCGGCCCGGCCCGCCCCTGACGGCCGCCCTGCACCCGACCGGGTGAGGGCGGGCCACGCGCGGGATCCCGCGCGCCTCACGACGGGCCCTGCCCCCCACCGGGGGCGGGGTCCGTCGGACGCGTGCACGGGATAAGAGACCGGTGTACCCGGTGATCGACTCCGAAAGCCCCTCGGACGAGTGACAGCGCTCAAGGATTGCGGAGATCTGCCGAGTGGGAGGAATTGCTCCGAGAGGGGAGCGGCCGAACCGGAGAGGAGATCAGGGCAGCAGGCGGTGCGGGAGAGCACGGCAGGGGGGTCAGGGGGTGTCCGACCGGGGGAGTGTCGGGCCGATGGTGTCGAAGGGGCGTTCGGTCGGGGAAGCCGAACGCGGCACCGGAGGCCGGGAGGGTTCGCGGTGCCCGCCGAGCTCGGGGTGGTCGGGCACCGCGAAGACAGGGAGTGACCGGGGGCGGGGCGGAGGGGCCCGGTGCACGGGGATGCGCCGGGCCCACCGGCCTGCCCGGCCGCCGGGACCGGCGCCCGGCGCCGCGGCCGCCGTCCGCTCAGGTCCTGCCGTCCGCCCGGGGTCCGCCGTCCGCCCGGGGCCGGCTCAGATCACCGCCACGAAGACGTGGCCCGCGATCTCCTTCGGCAGCTCGACCGCGTTGTCCCCGTCCCCGACCAGCACGCCGCCGACGCCGGCCGTCACCTGCACCGTCGCCCCGGGGCGCACTCCGGCCCGGCGCAGCGTGAGCATCAGGGCGCCGTCGGTCTGGATCGGCTCACCGATCCGGCGGACCACCACGGGGGTGGTCCGGTCGCCCACCGAGAGCGCCTCCAGGGTGGTCAGCGCGGCGTCGAAGCCCTCGCCCTCCGCCTTGGTGTCGCCGAGCTCGTCCAGGCCCGGGATCGGGTTCCCGTACGGGGACTGGGTGGGGTGGCCGAGCATGGCGAGCACCTTGCGCTCGACCGTCTCGCTCATCACGTGCTCCCAGCGACAGGCCTCCTCGTGCACCTGCTCCCACTCCAGGCCGATCACGTCGACCAGCAGGCACTCGGCGATCCGGTGCTTGCGCATGACCCGGACGGCCAGGCGGCGGCCCTCGTCGGTGAGCTCCAGGTGGCGGTCGCCCGCGACCTGCAGCAGGCCGTCGCGCTCCATCCGGCCGACGGTCTGGCTCACGGTCGGGCCGCTCTGTTCCAGCCGCTCGGCGATCCGGGCGCGCATCGGGGTGATGCCTTCTTCCTCCAGCTCCAGAATGGTGCGGAGGTACATCTCAGTGGTGTCGATCAGACCAGACATCGCCCCTGGCTCCCAATCCTCGGTGTCCTCACCGCCAATTCTGACGTACCGGAGAGACAACCGATGTCGCCGGGCGGCTATGCCCCCTGCTTTTGGTAGCTGTTGACAGCCGGCGGCCCCAGGCAGGACGGTGCTCGCCAGATCTTTCTCCATCCGCGGTCTGGACCACCGGGCCGCCCCGCCCCCGCTGGAGTTCCGATGACCGACCTGGTCGGACAGTATTTCGATGCCGCCGTGGCCCACCTCCAGCGGGTCCGGGCGGAGGAGGCCGGGGCGATCGAGGCCGCCGCCGGGCTGTTGGCCGACGCGGTGGCGGATGGTCGCCGAATCTTCACCTTCGGCGCCGGCCACTCCTCGCTGGCCGCCCAGGACGTGGTGTACCGGGCCGGCGGCCTGGTGGTGATCAACCTGTTGAACGTGCCAGGGATGACCGGCGTCAACGTGATGCCCGCACCGCTGGGCAGCGCCCTGGAGCGGGTCTCGGGGCTGGCCACCGCCACCTTGGACCTGACCCCGGCGGCCGAGGGGGACCTGCTCTTCCTGATCTCGCTCTCCGGCCGCCAGGTGATGCCGGTGGAGCTGGCCCGGCACGCCCGGTCCCGGGGGATGCGGGTGGTCGGGGTCACCTCGCTGGCGTATCCGGGCGAGGTCTCCTCCAACCACCCCTCGGGGACGTTCCTGAAGGACAACTGCGACGTGGTGCTGGACAGCAAGATCGCGGTCGGGGACGGCGAGCTGGCGCACCCCGCGGCCGGGGTGCCGTTCGGCTCGGTCTCCACCATCGTCACCAGCGCGCTGATGCAGGCCGTGGTGGCCTCGGCGGTGGGGCGGCTGGCCGAGGCCGGGATCACCCCGCCGCTGTTCCGCTCGGGCAACGTGGACGGCGGCACCGAGTGGAACGCCAAGGTGATGGCGGACAACGCGGACCGGATCCTGTACGCGTACTGACCCCAACCCCCGCTCCTGCACCAGCCGTTGACCCCGATGTCCGGTTACCGAGGCGTACCGGGGCCCGGGCCCGGGCAGTATCCAGCTGTTCGGGTCGAGGGACCGACGGGCGACACTGCGGCCGGGGGGCGGGATGGCAACGGGGGCGGCGCGATCGATCGGCTGGGTGCGCGAGGACGAACTGCTGCCGGAGATGTTCTGGGCCTCGGACTCCGCCTCGCTGCAGGGGCAGCGGCGCTCGGTGGCACTGTCCCGCTGGGAGCTGGTGCTGCTGGTGGTCGCGGCGGCCACCGGCTCGGCCGACGGCCGGCTGTGGGCCTGGACGGCCGCCTTCGCCTACCTGCTGACGCTGGCGATGGCGACGGTGGCGGCCCGGCAGAACCCGCAGCGGCTCTGGTACGACGGCCGGGCCATCGCCGAGTCGGTGAAGACGCTCTGCTGGAAGTACGCGGTGCAGGCCGACGCCTACCAGCCGCCGCCCAAGAAGCTGCCGGACGCCGAGCGGCTGTACGACGTGCAGCTCAAGGCGATCCTGGGTGAGTTCGAGACCCAGCAGGTGATCCCGGACATGTCCCGGATGGAGGCCGACCTGCAGACCTGGCGGGAGCCGGCCCGGCACCCTCAGATCACCGAGATGATGACCAGGCTGCGCGGCCAGCCGCTGGAGGTGCGCCGCGAGATCTACCTGCGGGAGCGGGTGCACGCGCAGCGCGAGTGGTACCGGGCCAAGGCGCAGCGCTGCCGCAACGCGGCCCGGCGGGCCGGGCGGCTGGCGATCGTGCTGCCGCTGCTGGGGCTGGCGCTGGCGGTGCTGCGGGCGCTGGGCTGGTTCAGCTACGACGCGCTGGGCACGGTGTCGGCGGTCGCCGCCTCGGTGTCCGCGTGGGCGCAGCTGCGGCAGTACCGGCCGCAGGCGGCGGCGTACGGGCTGGCCGCGGACGAGCTGGCCAAGGTGGAGGCCCAGCTCACCCAGCTGAAGCTGGACTCCGACCAGGCCGAGGACTACTGGGCGCGGCTGGCCCGGGACGCGGAGGACGCCATCTCGCGGGAGCACACCACCTGGCAGGCGCGGCGCGAGGTGCGGGGTCTGGACGCCGGCGGCTGACCGGGGGCCCGGCCCCCGGCCTGCTGCGCGGGCGACCTGTTCGGGACGACGACCGTTCGGGACGACTGTTCGGGACGACTGTTCGGCGGGCGGCCTGCCCGTCGGGCGACCTGTTCGGCGAAGGATCTGGAGGCAACCGGTGGTGGCACGGACGGTCGAGGCACCGGGCGGGCGTGCGCTGGCGGTGGAGGTCTCCGGGGACCAGCAGGGGTGTCCGGTGTTCCTGCTTCACGGGACGCCGGGCAGCCGGGTGGGGCCCGCCCCGCGCAGCAGTGTGCTGTCCCGGATGGGGGTGCGGCTGATCTCGTTCGACCGCCCGGGGTACGGCTACTCGGACCGGCTGCCGGGGCGGCGGGTGGCGGCGGCGGCGGAGGACGTGTTGGCCATCGCGGAGGACCTGGGCCTGGGCCGGTTCGCGGTCGCCGGGCGTTCCGGCGGCGGGCCGCACGCGCTGGCCTGCGCGGCGCTGCTGCCGGACCGGGTGACCCGGGTGGCGGCGCTGGTGAGCCTGGCACCGCGCAACGCGGAGGGGCTGGACTGGTACGGCGGGATGACCGCGTCCAATGTGCGGGAGTACCGGCAGGCGGAGCGCGGGTTGCTGCGGATCGCGGACACGTTCCAGCTGCGGTCGCGGGTGATCCGGCGGGACCCGGTCCAGTTGATCAAGGATCTGGTGCCGGAGCTGCCGCCCACCGACCGCTCGGTGGTGACGGATCCGGGGATCCGCCGGATGCTGCTGAGCACCTACCGGCAGGCGTTCCGGTACGGCGCCTTCGGCTGGATCGACGACGTGCTGGCGTTCACCACGGACTGGGGTTTCCGGGTGGAGGACATCCGGGTGCCGGTGCGGCTGTGGCACGGCGCGGACGACCAGTTCTCGCCGGTGGACCACTCGCACTGGCTGGCCGACAACATCCCCGGCGCCGAGCTGTACCTGGAGCCGGGCGCCGCGCACTTCGGCGCGTTCGAGGAGATCACCTCGACGCTGAAGTGGCTGGCCGACTGAGCGCGGGGAGACCGGTCCGGCACCCGGGGCTCAGCGGGCCGGGGTGAGCGGCTCCGCGCCGGCCAGGACGGCGAGCACGTTGTCGACGGCGAGGCCGCCCATGGCCTGCCGGGTGCGGACGGTCGCGCTGCCCAGGTGCGGGACCAGGACGGCCCGTTCCTGGGCGAGCAGCGCGGGGTGGACGGCGGGCTCGTGCTCGAAGTTGTCGACGGCGGCGGCGAACAGGTGGCCGGAGTCCAGGGCGGCGGCCAGCGCGGCCTCGTCGACCACCCCGGCGGTCATGCTGACCAGGACCGAGCCGGCCGGCATCCGGGCGATCCGCTCGGCGTCCAGCAGGTGCCGGGTGGCCGTGGTGAGCGGGCAGGTGACCACCAGCACCGGGGAGGCGGCGAGCAGGTCGTCCAGCGGCCGCCAGTCGGCGCCCTCGGCCTCGCCGGGCGGCAGCGGGGTGCGGTTGTGGTAGCCGACCGGCATGCCGAAGCCGGCCGCGCGGCGGGCCACCGCGCGGCCGATCCGGCCCATCCCGAGGATGCCGAGCGGGGTGCCGGTCAGCTCCAGGCCGAGCATGAAGGTGGGGGCCCAGGCCCACGGCCGGCCGGAGCGCAGCAGGCGTTCGCCCTCGCCGAGGCGGCGGGTGGCGGCCAGCAGCAGGGCCCAGGCGAGGTCGGCGGTGGCGTCGGTGAGGACGCCGGGGGTGTTGCTGACCGGGACGCCGCGCGCGGCGCAGGCGGCCAGGTCGATGTTGTGGGTGCCGACTGCGTGGTTGGCGACGATCCGCAGGCAGGGCCCGGCGGCGTCCAGGAACTCCTCGTCCACCCGGTCGTCCAGGGTGGTGATCACGGCCCGCCGGCCGGGCAGCGCGGCCAGCAGCCCGGCCCGGGTCATCGGCTGCTCGCTGTCGTGCAGGGTGTACGCGGCGGACGGCGCCAGCCGCTCCAGCACGCCGTCGGCGAGCCGCCGGGTGACGAGGACGGGGGGCACGGTGGTGTCGGTCATCAGGCCCGCAGGCTACACCGCCCGCGGGCCTGACGGCCGGTCACGCCCGGGGTCCGACCCGGCGGCGGATCACAGCGGCTGGGGTTCCAGGTCGCGGTTGATCCGGTGTCCCTCGCGGGCGGCGAACACGGTGGGGTGGTTCTCGTCGAAGAGGTCCAGCAGCACCGTCAGCGCCTGCTTGCGCAGGGCGTCCGCCTCCCGTTGGCGGCCCGCCTCGGCGAGCGTGGTGGCCAGGTTGACCTGGCAGACCACGGCGTCGGGGTGGGTGGGGCCGTAGCGGTTGACCAGGCCGGCGTGGGCGGTGCGGCCGAGTTCCTCGGCGCGCTGGAGCTGGCCGCTGTCGGCGTAGGCGTTGGCCAGGTTGATCATGGCGTTGAGGGTGTAGGGGTGGTCGGGGTCGAGCACCCGGGACAGTCCGGTCACGGCCTGTTCGCCGTGCCGGACGGCACCGGCCACGTCGTCGCTGCCGCGCAGGTAGATGGCCAGGTTGTTCTCGCAGGCCAGGGTGAACGGGTGGTCGTCGCCGAGCAGCCGGCGGTGCCCCTCGTAGGCGGCGGTGGCGATGTCGCGGGCGGTCTCCTTGTCGCCGGCGGCGCTGTGGTCGGCGGCCAGGTTGAGCTGGCAGGCGAGTGCCTCGGGGTTGTCGGTGCCGTACCGCTCGACGTAGCGCTGGTAGGTCTGTTCGGTGAGTTCGCGGGCCTTGGCGGTCTCCCCGGCCCGGCGCATCGAGACGGCCAGCGACTTGGCGTTGCGCAGGGTCTCCGGCAGGTCGGGGCCGAGGATCTCGGTGAACACGTCGGTGACCTCGCGCAGCAGTTCGGCGGAGCCCTTGTAGTCGCCCATCTCGCGCAGGTCGCGGGCCAGGTTGGCCTTGGTGGTGAGGGTGTACGGGTGGGTGGGGCCGAGCACGGCGGAGCGGCGTTCGAAGGTGTCCTGGTCGAGGTCGCGGGCGGCCCGGCTGTTGCCGACCATGCGGTGGTCGATGGCGAGGTTGTTGGCGACCGACAGGGTGCGGCCGTCGTCCTCGCCGAACAGCTCGACGAACTGGTTGTAGGTCTCCAGGTCGAGGGTGAGCGCGTCCTGGAAGCGGTTGAGGTACCGCAGGTCGGCGCCCATCGAGTTGGCGGTCATCAGGGTGAACGCGTTGTGCTCGCCGAGCAGTTCGCGCTGCCCCTCCAGGGTGGCCTGGTCGAGTTCCAGGGCGGCGTTGTACGAGCCCTTGGAGCGCAGCACGTTGGCCAGGTTGAAGCGCAGGCTGAGGATCTGGCGGAGCAGGAAGCGGCGCTCGCCGGGGTCGGCCTCGTCCTCGTAGCGTTCGGCCCAGGCCTGGTCGAGCTGGCGGGCGAGCTGCAGGGCCTGGTCGAGGTCGACGGTCTTCCACAGGTAGCGGACGCGGTCGATGAGCAGCTCGCGGACCTCGCGCTCGTCGCAGTCCTGGGCCCGGGAGGGGCCGAGGTGCGGCCAGATCTTCTCCAGGGTGGGCCAGTTCTCCGGGTTGTCGGTGTCGCCGAGCTGCGGGCGGGCGGCGGCCAGGATGCGGTGCACCTCGTGCATGGCGCTGTTCTGCTCGGCCTGCGACATGCCGCTGCGGACCACCGCCTGGACCAGCCGGTGGACCTGGAAGCTGCCGGCGTCGGTCTTGGCGAGGGCGTAGCGGCTGACCGCGCGGATCACCTTGCCGAGCATGAAGCTGTCGGTGAGCTCGGGGTCGAAGGGTTCCAGGGCCCGGCGCATCCGCTCGCTGTAGAAGAAGTGCTTGAGCGAGATCGGTTCGGGTGCGAAGAACGCGGACAGCTCCAGCAGCCGGACCGCGGCCGGGGACTGCTCGCGCAGCCGGGCGATCGAGACGTTCCAGGTCAGGCCGACCGGGGTCGGGTAGTCGGCGGGGGTCTCGCCGGCCGCCAGCACCTTGGTCGCCTCGGCCTGGAGCTGGGCGACGTAGGTGTCGACCGGGGTGCGGGTGGTCTCCAGCCAGGCGGCGGCGACCTCCACCGCGAGCGGCAGGTCGCCGAGCGCCTCGGCGACCCGGTCGGCCTCCTGCCGGGTCAGGCCGCGCACCCGCCGGGTGATGTGGTCGACGCTCTCGGCCCGGGTGAAGACGTCGACGCCGAGCACCCCGGCCTGCCCGGACCAGCCCTGGTTGCGGGAGGTGACCAGGATGTGGCCGGGCCCGTCCGGGAAGTAGGGGCGGATCCGGGCCGGCTCGTCCGCGTTGTCGAAGACCAGCAGCCAGCGGGAGGTGGGCGAGCCGCGGCGCAGCGCGTCGCGGGCGGTGTCGGCGGCCTCGGTGACGCTCTCGCCGGTGCGCAGGCCGAGCCGGCCGGCGAGTTCGGCGAAGGACTGGGCGGCGGACTCGGTCTGCTCGGCGTTGATCCACCAGACCAGGTCGTAGTGCGACATGTAGCGGTGCGCGTACTCCAGCGCGACCTGGGTCTTGCCGATGCCGCCGAGGCCGTAGAGCGTCTGCGGGGTGGGCAGGACCGCGGTCGGGCCGCCGACCAGCTGTTCGCGCAGGTCGTCCAGCACCTTGGTGCGGCCGGTGAAGGAGTGGTTGCGCTGCGGCACCGACCAGTAGGCGGGCTTGGCGCCGGGGAAGCGGGGGGCGTCGCTGCCGCGTTCGCCGAGGTCGGCCTCGGCCCGGCCGAGGGCGCGCAGCAGCGCCAGCACGGCCTCGCCCTCGTCGCGGCCGACCAGGTCGACCGGGTTGCGGTTGTTGTACGGCGCGGTGATGCGCACGTCCCCGACCCGGACCGGGATCATCTGGCGGCGGGCGCCGGCCGGGTCGGCGTTGACGGTCCGGCCCCACAGCGCCTGGGCCTGCGGGGAGGAGAGGTAGGCGGAGGAGAGCAGTGCGACGGTGCGGTAGGCGGAGTCGATGCCGCGTTCGGCGGCGGCCCGCGGGTTGGCGCCGACGCCGAGGTCCATCGACAGCACCCGGAAGCCGGCCCGGGTGAGCACCTCGGAGATCCAGTCGGCCCAGGCCCGGTCCTGCGGGACGTAGCTGAGGTAGAGGTCGGCGGGGGCGGTCGGCCGGCGGCGGACGAAGGCGGCGAGGTTGCGCAGCCGCAGGTCCTCGTCCATCGGCGGCAGCCCGGTGACCTGTCCGGAGGTGAGTTCGGCGGTCAGCCGCTCGCAGGCGGCGAGGATCGAGGCGGGCTGCTGCGGCAGGTCGCCGAACGGGGCGAGGATCTCCTCGTAGGCGTAGAACGGCCGGTACGGGATCTCCACCGAGGCCCAGTAGCGCAGCAGTTCGGACTGGCCGAGGCCGGCCGGCAGGCCGCCGAACTTGATCCTGGCGAGCGCCCGGCCGGCGTCCGCCTTCTCCTTCTCCCCCTCGTCGATCCGCATCGGCACCGGGAAGATCCGGATCCCGCGGGCCTCGTAGAGGCTGTCGATGGTGTGGGCGACCCGGGAGGCGCCGTCGATCGACTGGTCGCTGAGGGTGAAGCAGACCACCAGGTCGTCGGGCATCTCGACGGTGCAGATGTCGGCGGTGTCGGTGAGGCCGGTTCGGCTGTCGATCAGGACGTAGTCGTAGCGGCGCTTCATGTCGCGGCGCAGCGCCTCGATGAAGGCCGAGCCGTTGTGGGCCTCGTAGAGCAGGTCCCAGTCGATCCGGTTGCCGGTGCCGGAGTAGTCCCGGTTGAGCTGGCCGGCCGGGACGAAGTCCAGGCCGCCGTCGCCGGGGAAGTGCGGCCAGGCCAGCGAGACGGCGTGCGGGTGGATCCGGGCGAAGTCCTCGTGCCAGTTCGGGTCTCGGTCGAGCGGGCGGCGGGCCTCCTCCAGGTAGTCGGCGAACAGGTCCATGATGCCGGTGGTGCCGGCCACCACGTCCGGGTCGAGGAACGGCCGGAAGAACTGGTCGAGGCCGGGGGCTTCGAGGTCCCAGTCGACGGTGAGCACCCGGTGGCCGTTGGAGGCCAGGATCCAGGCCGTGTTGGCGAGCGCCATGGTGCGCCCGGTGCCGCCCTTGTACGAGTAGAAGGTGACGATCCGGCCGTGCCGGTCGTCATCTGTCCTGGCGTCGAAGTCCCGCTCGGTGCGGTGACCGGTGGCCCGCAGGCCCCTGGCCGGTGTCTCGGTCATGGCTCTCCTCCCCCACGGGCAGCCCGCCCGAGGCCGCCGTCCTCATCGCTGCCGTGTCCCTCGGTGTCCGGCCCGGTCGGCGGCTCACCGCCGTGGATCCCCAGCCGGAGGCTGGGCCTGCGCGGCCCGGTCCCGGGGGTCCGCGTCTCGCCGCGCTGTTCGAAGCCGTTGGTGGCCTGCATGACCGCCCGTTCGAGTTCGCCGCGGAACTCCTCCAGGCTGCCGGGTGTGCCGCCGGCCGGGCTGCGCAGCGTCGGCCGGTGGGCGCCGCGGCTGAGCCGCAGCACTTCCTCGCTCAGTCCGTTGAGCATCTCCTCGTCTCTTCGGCACTCCGGGTCCTCCGGGTTCCACGGCTCCAGCACGCTCACCCAGGGCAGGTTCTTGCGGTCCAACTGACGGATCTTACCGATTCGTTGACGATCCGTCAGGGCCCAGCGGTCGACCAGTAGCACGCTCGGGCCGGTCGGCTCCTCGGCCAGCAGCCGCTCCGCGTCGTCCTCGAACTCGGCCACCGTCGGGTCGAAGCCCATCCGGCGCGCCACCTCGGCCGCGTCCTCGGCCAGCGGACGGGCGGAGTGCGGCTGGTACGGCTGCCAGTCGAGCCGGCGGGCGCCGTAGCAGTCGGCGCTGCGCCCGGCGGGCAGTTCCCGGCGGCGCAGCGAGTAGACCGAGATCCGCACCCGGTCGGTGGGCGTCGGCGGCTCGAAGGCGCTGGGCTGGGACTCGAAGTCGGCCTGCTCGCCGAGCGGGATCACGGTGTGCCGGGCGACGTGGACGATCCGCTCGGCCAGCCGGTACACCGCGTTCTGGTACTGGGCCCGGTACGAGGCGATCTTCATCAGCGCGTACAGGCCCTCGGCCGCGTAGTCGCCGCCGAAGCTCTCGTGGCTGAACTGGAGCTCGCTGGCGACCCGGGGCAGCGGGTAGTGGTTCATCGCGACCCAGAGCACCGGGACGATCCCGGTGTGCCGCTCGCCGCCGGCCCGGCGCTGGTACACCGGGCGCTGGCTGAACAGCTGCCACTCCTTGCCGCAGGCCTGGCTGGCGAAGTAGCGCGGCGAGTAGAGCGGGACGAACACCCGGCAGTTGGCCAGTTCGGCGGAGAGCCGCTCGGCCCACTTCTGCCCCTGGTGCATCGAGCGGTCCATGAAGCCCACCGGGTGCCCGGAGGGCGCGTCGGTGAGCTGGAAGATGGCTTCGCAGAGGTCGTTGTAGAGCTGGGCCACCCAGATGTTCGGGTCGCCCGAACTCCTGTTCCCGGCCCGCGGAATGTGCGCGTAGCTGAGAAAAAAATAGGGTCGCTGGTCCCTGCCGCCGTCCCCCTGGCTGTTCAAGACGCGCCTCCCCCGAGACTTCCGGCCTGTTGACTGCCCGGCCGCATCCGCGACCGTACCGGCGTACTCGGCCGGCCGCCCCGCCCCACCCCCGCTCCCAGTAGCCCCCGGGCTGCTTCGCCACCCCACAAAGGGACTTCAGTGTAGGAAGGTCAGGTTCCCGAATGGAATAGGGCCGCGCCGCACAATCCGTGACTGAGGGTCAACTCCAGCGGTTACGCAGCCATTTGTTCACGTGGTCGACCGCATCGGGGATCGGCAGCAGAAAACTCGCCGCGTCGCCGAACCGGCCCCGCACCACCCCCGGCAGCTCCTCGGCCAGGACCTCGCCGAGCGCCTCGAAGTGCCGCACCTCCAGGCGCAGCGCGTCGAAGTGCACCCACTGCCGCCGCTGCCGCTCGTCCCTGACCACGCAGCCGTAGCGCTGCGTCACCTGCTCGGGCTGCCAGTACTCGGCGAGGTGGAACGGCGTGCAGCACCACAGCGGCACGCCCACCAGCAGGGCCCGGGCGCCGTCCTGGTACAGCCGGTGGGTCGGCGAGTCCTCGCCGAGGTGGCAGCGCAGCTCGTGCCCGGCCGTCAGCAGCCCGGCCTTGGGCCCCAGCGCCGTGAACGAGGTCTGCGGATGGGCGCTGCGCACCGCGCCCGGCGTGGTGCGGACCTCCTCCGCGATCCGGCCCATGCTCGGCGAGGCGGGCGTGGTGTCCCGGTCGAACGGCGGCATCGCGGCCCGGAACGCCCGCAGCCGCTCCGGGTCCAGACCGCCGGTCCGGGCGGCGTCCAGCGGTGAGGTGTCGGAGTTCTCCGGCGTCGCGGTGTACACCACCAGGGTGCCCTGCGGGCCGAGCACCTCCCGCAGCGCCGCGACCACCGCCGCCGAGCCGCCGCGGACCGCGCCGATCGCCCGGGTGGAGGACTGCACCAGCAGGGTCTCGCCGGCCCGGACGCCCAGCGTGCGCAGATCGGCGGCCAGCGTCTCTACGGAGTACAACGGGGCCTCCCCGGCAGCCGTCATGGTCGGTCGGTGGATCGTGGTGGGCCGCGGTCGTACCGCGGTGGACCGCGTGGCGGGCCGCGGCCCGGGCGCGGGCCCCCGCCGCGGTCCGGCCGGGGCAGGCCGGGGGCCGGGGAGGGGCGAGGGGGCGCCGGGGTCCGGTCAGGTACCGGCCGGGGCCGTCCGTCCGCTGCGGGCCCGCCACCGCGCCAGGTTCTCGGCCGCCGCCTCGCGGGCCCGCCGCTCGGCCTGCTCCCCGACCGGCACGGCCAGCCAGGGCTCCGCGGTCGCCCGCATCCCGGCCGCGAACCGCTCACCGAGCGCGGTCAGCGAGCCGGAGCCGGCCAGCACCGCCACCGAGTCCACCGTGTGCGCCCGCCAGGTGGCCAGCTGCAGCCGGGCGGCGTCGGCGGCGTCACTGCGCAGGCCGTCGTACGCCCGGACCCGGGTGGCCCAGAACTCGGTCACCGCGAGGTGTGCGTAGGTGCCCTGGAGCAGGCCCTCCAGCGGGCGCGGGTCCGGCCGCCAGGGGGCGTGGAACAGCCGGTCGTCGGCCGGGTCGTACAGGTCGTGGAAGTCCAGTACCGCGCCCAGCTTGACGTGCTGGAACTCGTGCGCGACCAGCAGCGCGAGGATCGGCGCGGTGGCCGGCCGGGCGATCCCGACCGCGCCGAACGCCTGCCGGGAGGCGGCGCTGATGTCGCGCCCTTCCGGGCCTGCGGTGAGCGGGGTGACGGTGCCGAGCCCGGCCCGGATGCCCGGCGCGTAGCCGGGCAGGTCCCGGCGGATCAGCTCCCAGGCCTCCTGCAGCGGGCCGGCCCAGTCGAGCACCTCGGCCCCGGTCAGCCGCCCGGCGACCGGCCACTGGTGGCTGTCGCGCTGCGGGTCGGTGTCCTCCAGGGCGACCGTCCAGCCGCCCGCCAGGACGAGCCGGCGCACCGGCTGCCAGGGGCCGCCCTCCGCGGTGTCCGGGGTGTTCGGGGTGTTCGGGGTGTCCCAGTCGATCCGCAGCGGCGCGGCGGCCGTGCGGACGGTGAAGCCCCCGGCGTCACCGGTCACCCGCGCGGTGGCGCCGGCCCGGTCCAGCAGGACCCGGCCGAGGCCGGGCAGCCGGAGCGCGCCCTCGTGGACCGGCAGCTCCAGCTCGAAGTCCACCCCGGCCCGCAGCGCGGCCACCGCGGCGGTCCCGGCGAGCGCGCCGAGGTCCGCGCCCGGCTCACCGTTCAGGCAGCGCACCGCCCAGGCGCGGACGTACGGGTGGGCGAGCGCCGCGTCCAGCGCCCGGGGGGCCTTCGCGTCCAGCGCGGTCAGCAGTTCCCAGGCCTCGGCGGTCTCCGCCCGGCCGGCCGCGACGGCCGCCAGCAGCCGCCGGGTCAGGCCGAGTTGGGCGGCGGCGAGGGCGGTGACGGTCGGTGCGCTGCCGTAGCCGTGCGCCAGTTCGTCCAACTGGGCCTCGGTGAGCACCGGTTCGACGGGGACGCTCTGCTCCGGGATGCCCGCCGGGCCGGGGGCCAGGTCGCGAATCGTGGTGATCAGCTTCATGAGGTCCCCGCAGAAGACGGACGGATTGGCGAAGCCACTGCCGTCGCCCCGGTAGCGGTGCGCATACAGGCCACCTCCGCAGGAGCGGACGACGGGGCAGGCACGGCAGTCGGTGCTCAGCCCGGCGAGACCGGACTGCCGCTCCATCATGCCCGGGTGGCGCGCGACTTCATCCAGGGAGTGGGCGAAGATGTCGAAACCGGTCGCGGGTGCGCCGTCGTACGCCGTCTTCAGGCTGTCGGCCTGCTCGAGTTCGCCGTCGGTCTCGATCACCACCAGATCGGCCGGGTCGAGGCCCAGGGACTCGGTCAGGCTGGTCCTTCCGCGCAGCGTGCGGTGGACCGACTCGAAGATCCGGACCGGTACCGGGCGGCCGGCCGCCGTCCAGCGGTCGTAGACGGCGATCAGCCAGTCCGCGTAGGGCGTTCGGCCCATCCCGGGGGGGCGTTTCGGCGGAGTGTCCCAGGTCGCGTGGGGCAGCAGGAAGTCGATCCGGGGCGGCTCGAGCTCGATCAGCGCATCCAGCACGGCGGCCGGGTCGTTCTCGACGTCGATGGTGCACAGCAGTCCGGCGTACAGGTGCCGGAACTCGCTCTCGCGCAGCAGTGCGACCGCCGCCAGCACCTTGGCGTGGCTGCTGCGGCCGTCGGCGAACCGGCGGTGCCGGTCGTTGGCGGCGCGGTCGCCGTCCAGCGAGATGCCGACCTTGATCCCGACCTGGTCGAAGAGGCGGCAGAACTCGCGGTCGAGCAGCACCCCGTTGGTGTGGATCCGCAGGTCCAGGGTGCATCCCACGGGCAGGGCGGCGCGCAGGAGTTCGGCGGCCCGACGCAGTCGCGCCGGGCCGGCCAGCAGGGGTTCCCCGCCGTGCAGGACCACGTGGACGGCCGGCAACCGGTGCGCACGGGCGTGCTCCCCGATCCGCTCGGCGGCCTTGGCCAGCACCTCGTCACTCGCGTGCCTGGGGCGCCCGCGCCAACTGGTGTCCGCATGTTCGTAGACATAGCAGTGGTCGCAGGCAAGGTCACAGCGACTGTGCACCTTCAGCACGAACTGCCTGAAGGGGACCGGGGTGAGGGTCATCGAGGTGGGGGGCCGTCGTCAGGGACGCACAGGAGTCCGGGGAACCGATTCTTCCCTCTCAGATGGAGGACTGGAAGGCGGCGACCGGGACCTGGCCGCGGGCCCCGCCCGGGAGCGCCCGGGAGAGCTGGGCGGCGAGCTCCTCGACACCCAGGGCGGCGAGGTCGGCCAGGGAGAGCCGGGTCGCGTCGAAATGATCGTCCGTCAGGTTCTCGGCGGGCTTGGCGGCAAGTGTGATGGTCATGGCGATGCCCCTCTTTTAGGCTTGCGCGATGGAGACCAGTTAGGTGACTTGCACTCAGATGCCGATGACGGAGGCCGTCGACGGTGGCGGGCCACTGCGACACGAGTCCAAGAAGACCATGCTAGGACACCGCCGCCGCTGCGAGCGCGCCCAGAGGTCAACGCACCCGCCGGATCTCCCGGGGAGCCCGCGGCGACCACTCGTTCAGCCGAAGCGCGCCCGCCGGGCCGGCCGGCAGGCGCCCTGACCGGCCCCGATCGCCACCCCGGGCCGACGCCCCGACGGCCTTCGCGTCACCATGGATTGACGCAGCGTCAGAACGCCAGGCCCCCGCCATGGACCGCCACCCGCAACGCCCCGGTTCCCGCCCGCGGACACAATCACCCGTCCGGAGGAACAGCGCCCCCGGCGACCCCCCGACAGCCCCTCCGCGGCCCCTCGGCGGCCTCTCCGCGATCCCGGAACGGGCCGGCCCGCCCCCTCACAGGGCCCCGGTCAAGGGCCCCGGCCCCTCAGGGGCAGAGGCGCTCCACCCGCCAGCCGCCGCCGTCGGCGACGTAGCGCAGCCGGTCGTGCAGCCGGTTCTCCCGGCCCTGCCAGAACTCCACCGTCTCCGGGACCACCCGGTAGCCGCCCCAGAACGGCGGCACCGGCACGCCCTCGCCCTCCGGGTAGCGGGCCTCCAGATCGGCGTACCGGCGCTCCAGGACCTCCCGGCCGGCCACCGGGCTGGACTGCTCGCTGGCCCAGGCGCCGAGCTGGGAGCCGTGCGGCCGGGTCCGGAAGTAGGCGGCGGTCTCGTCCCGGCCGACCTTCTCCACCCGGCCGCCGACGATCACCTGGCGGGCCAGCGTGATCCACGGGAAGAGCAGCGAGGCGTACGGGTTGGCGGCGAGGTCCGTGCCCTTGCGCGAGCCGTAGTTGGTGTAGAAGACGAAGCCGCGCCGGTCGAAGCCCTTGAGCAGGACGGTGCGCGAGCCGGGGCGCCCGGCGGCGTCGGCGGTGGACAGCACCATCGCGTTGGGCTCGTCCACCCCGGCGTCGGCCGCGTCGTGGAACCAGTCGGTGAACTGGGTGAGCGGGTCGGCGGCGATCCGGTCCTCGAGCAGGCCGTCGTGCTGGTACTGCCGGCGCATCGCGGCCAGGTCCGGACCGGACCGGGTCTCGGTGCACTTGGTCAGGGCTGTCGGGTGGCGTTCCGCGGTAGGCACCCCAACATCATCCCGTACGACAAGCGTCGGGTACCGCTACGTCTGTGCAAACCCGGGTGGGAGATAAGGTGTCTCGCCACCGCTCCACCGCCCGCCGCACGGGATGATTGTCCGGGAATGTCCGGCGATCCCCGGATTGTCCGCCGATGACGTCGGACCCGCGAGACCGGGTCGGCGCGGCCCGTGGGGGAAACATCACCGTGGTGGTGTATGGCGCAATGCACTGGGTGCCTGACAGTCTGACACCGAGTGCCAACCACCATCGGTCACCGGCGCGCCGCACCACCATGGCGACGCGCCGTATCGGATCACTGAAGGAGCCGTCTGATGTCCGATTTCGTACCCGGGCTCGAAGGGGTAGTCGCCTTCGAGAGCGAGATCGCCGAACCCGACCGTGAAGGCGGCGCCCTGCGCTACCGCGGTGTGGACATCGAGGACCTCGTGGGTCACGTCTCCTTCGGGCACGTGTGGGGTCTGCTGGTCGACGGGAAGTTCGCTCCCGGTCTGCCGGCCGCCGAGCCGTTCCCGATCCCGGTCCACTCCGGCGACATCCGGGTGGACGTGCAGTCCGCCCTCGCGATGCTCGCCCCGGTCTGGGGCCTCAAGCCGCTGCTCGACATCTCCGCCGAGCAGGCCCGCGACGACCTCGCCCGGGCCGCCGTGATGGCGCTGTCGTACGTGGCCCAGTCGGCCCGCGGCCAGGGCCGGCCGATGGTCCCGCAGAGCGAGATCGACAAGGCCGAGACCATCGTCGAGCGGTTCATGATCCGCTGGCGGGGCGAGCCCGACCCCAAGCACGTCAAGGCCGTCGACGCGTACTGGACCTCGGCCGCCGAGCACGGCATGAACGCCTCCACCTTCACCGCCCGCGTCATCGCCTCCACCGGCGCCGACGTGGCGGCCGCGCTCTCCGGCGCGGTCGGCGCGATGTCGGGCCCGCTGCACGGCGGCGCCCCGTCCCGGGTGCTCGGCATGATCGAGGAGATCGAGCGCACCGGCGACGCGGCCGGCTACGTGAAGAAGGCCCTCGACAAGGGCGAGCGCCTGATGGGCTTCGGCCACCGCGTCTACCGCGCCGAGGACCCCCGCGCCCGGGTGCTTCGCCGCACCGCCAAGGAGCTCGGCGCCCCGCGCTACGAGATCGCCGAGGCGCTGGAGAAGGCCGCGCTGGAGGAGCTGCACAACCGCCGCCCCGACCGCGTGCTCGCCACCAACGTGGAGTTCTGGGCCGCGATCATGCTGGACTTCGCCGAGGTCCCGGCGCACATGTTCACCTCGATGTTCACCTGCGCCCGGACGGCCGGCTGGTCCGCCCACATCCTGGAGCAGAAGCGCACCGGCCGCCTGGTGCGCCCGGCCGCCCGCTACATCGGCCCCGCCTCGCGCGGCCCGCAGGAGGTCGAGGGCTGGGACGCGCTGACGTCCTGAGTCCGCGGCCCACCGGGCCGTCGACCCGCTGAAGCCTCGTCACCCGATCGAGCGGGCCTGGAATCACCCTCCGGGCCCGCTCGAACACGCAGGACGACATCTCAGCGTGCGGACGAAGGCCACACAGGCGTTGCGCGGAGCAGTAGGCTGCCGCTGTGGCTCAGATCCAGATCCCCGCTGACATCAAGCCCGCCGACGGCCGTTTCGGCTGTGGCCCCTCCAAGGTCCGCCCGGAGGCGCTGAGCGCCCTCGCGGCCACCGGTACCTCTCTGCTGGGCACCTCGCACCGGCAGGCCCCGGTCAAGAACGTGGTCAAGCGCGTCCGTGAGGGCGTCGCCGACCTGTTCTCGCTGCCCGAGGGCTACCAGGTGGTACTGGGCAACGGCGGCTCCACCGCGTTCTGGGACATCGCGGCCTTCGGGCTCGTGCGCGAGAAGTCCCAGCACCTCAACTTCGGCGAGTTCTCCTCCAAGTTCGCCTCCTCGGTGAAGGCCGCCCCCTGGCTGGGCGACCCCTCGGTGATCAAGTCCGAGCCGGGCACCCACCCGCTGCCGGTCGCCGAGGCCGGGGTGGACGTCTACGCGCTCACCCACAACGAGACCTCGACCGGTGTGGCGATGCCGATCCGCCGCCCGGCCGGCGCCGACGAGGGCTCCCTGGTCCTGGTCGACGCCACCTCCGGCGCCGGCGGCCTGCCCGTCGACCTCACCGAGACCGACGTCTACTACTTCGCCCCGCAGAAGTCCTTCGCCTCCGAGGGCGGCCTGTGGCTGGCGACCTTCTCCCCGGCCGCCCTGGAGCGCGCCGCCGAGATCGCCGCCTCCGGCCGGTACATCCCGCCGTTCTTCGACCTGCCGACCGCGATCGACAACTCCTCGAAGGACCAGACGTACAACACCCCGTCGATCTCCACCCTCTTCCTGCTCGCCGAGCAGCTGGAGTGGCTGAACGGCAACGGCGGCCTGGACTGGGCGGTGGCGCGCACCGCGGAGTCCTCCTCGATCCTCTACACCTGGGCCGAGAAGTCCTCCTTCGCGCAGCCGTTCGTGGCCAAGGCCGAGGAGCGCTCGCAGGTGGTCGGCACCATCGACTTCGACGACTCCGTCGACGCGGCCGCCGTCGCCAAGGTGCTGCGCGCCAACGGCATCGTGGACACCGAGCCTTACCGCAAGCTCGGCCGCAACCAGCTGCGGATCGCGATGTTCCCGGCCGTCGACCCGGCGGACGTCCAGGCCCTCACCGCCTGCATCGACCACGTGGTCGGGCAGCTCTGACCCACCTCCGGCCCCGGCCGGACAGCGCGAGGGCCGCCACCCGGAACACGGGTGGCGGCCCTCGCCGCGTCGGGGGTGCGGCGGCTAGCGTCCGGCCAGCGAGCTGACCAGCACGACGGCCAGCAGCAGTACCAGGGCGCCGGTCACGATCCGCATACGAGTCTTGGGGTCCACGGTCATCGAGGTTACCCGGTGGCCCGCGCCGCCCGGGCCCGACCCCGCTCCGGGCCGTACGGACCGGCTGGCCGGGGCTGCGGGTCCTGCGCGGGGACCGGCCGCAGCTGCTCCTCCCCGCGGTACTGCTGGGCCCGGAAGACGGACGGCGCCACCCCCACCCGCCGGGTGAACAGCCGGGTGAAGTACGCCGGGTCCGCGTAGCCGACCCGGCGGGCCACCGCCGCCACCGGCAGCCCGCCGGCCGCCAGCAGCTCCTTGGCCTGGTTCAGCCGGACGGTCAGCAGGTACTCCTTCGGCCCGGCCGCGCCGACCGCCCGCACCGCCCGGCGCAGCTCCGCCACCGTCATCCGGGCCCGGCGGGCGTGGTCGGCCACCGACAGCGGCAGGCAGGCGTCCCGGCGCAGCGCCTCCAGGACCGGCGCGCCCTGCGGGTCCAGGCCGGCCCGGTGCCGGTGCAGCTCCACCAGCAGCTCGTGCACCCCGGCGGCGGCCTCCGCCCCGGCCGGCGGGCCGTCGCGGCGGCAGGCCGCGGCGATCTTGGCCAGCACCCGCTGGGCGGGCTCGGCGGCGTCCAGCTGCACCACCGCGGCGTCGGGCAGCAGACCCAGCTCGGCGTAGGCCGCGGTGGCCGGCCCGGTGAAGTCCACGAACGACTCGGACCAGCCGCTCTCGTCCGGCGCGTAGTGGTGCGCGACGCCGGGGCGCAGCCACAGCACCGCGGGCCCGGTCACCGGCCGGCGGGTGCCGTCCGGCTCCTCGAACCAGCCGCGGCCGCGGGTCACCACCACCGCCACCCAGTGGTCCAGGGTGCGGGGCCCGACCG
The DNA here is from genome assembly GCF_040651175.1 of Kitasatospora sp. NPDC048540. Taxonomy (NCBI): domain Bacteria; kingdom Bacillati; phylum Actinomycetota; class Actinomycetes; order Kitasatosporales; family Streptomycetaceae; genus Kitasatospora; species Kitasatospora sp. NPDC048540. Next base: position 21,489 of record NZ_JBEZIR010000016.1, on the reverse strand, counting down.
TGGGCAGCCGGCCGCGCTGCATGCCGACGCCCAGGCAGGCCAGCCCGGTGCGCAGCTGGGCCGGGCCCGGGGTGAGGTACTGCCACCAGCGTTCCACCTGTCGTCCCTCCCTCACCGGAGTGCCCGGGTGCGTCCGACAATCCAACACGCCGCCGGGCTTTGTCCATGGTCCCGGCCGGGTCGTTGCCGCAGGCTGGGGGCATGCTCACCTACGACTCCACCGGCTTCCTCCTCGACGGGCGCCCGCTGCGGATCCTCTCCGGGGCGGTGCACTACTTCCGCACCCGGCCCGAGCAGTGGCCCGCCCGGCTGGCCGCGCTGCGCGCGATGGGTCTGAACACCGTCGAGACCTACGTCCCGTGGAACCTGCACGAGCCGGCCGAGGGCCGCTTCGAGCGGCTGCCGGAGCTGGCCGCCTTCCTGGACGAGGCGGCCCGGCAGGGGCTGTGGGCGATCGTCCGGCCCGGTCCGTACATCTGCGCGGAGTGGGACAACGGCGGGCTGCCGGCCTGGCTGACGGCCCGGGTGGGCCGCCGGGCCAGGACCGCCGACCCGGGCTACCTGGCCGCCGTCGACGCCTTCTTCGACGTGCTGCTGCCGGCCGTGGTGGAGCGCCAGGCGGACCGGGGCGGCAACGTGCTGCTGGTCCAGGTGGAGAACGAGTACGGCTCCTTCGGCAGCGACCGCGGCTACCTGCGGCACCTGGCGGACGGGCTGCTGCGCCGGGGCGTCACGGTGCCGCTGTTCACCTCGGACGGACCGGAGGACCACATGCTGGCCGCCGGGACGCTCCCCGGAGTGCTGGCCACCGTCAACTTCGGCTCCGAGCCGGAGGCCGGTTTCGAGGCGCTGCGCCGTCACCGGCCCGAGGACCCGCTGTTCTGCATGGAGTACTGGAACGGCTGGTTCGACCACTGGGACAAGCCGCACCACACCCGGGACGCCGCCGACGCGGCCGACACGCTGCGCCGGATCCTGGCGGCCGGCGGCTCGGTCAACCTCTACATGGCGCACGGCGGGACCAACTTCGGCACCACCGCCGGGGCCAACCACCAGGACGCGCCGTTCAACTCGACCGAGTGGACCCGCTCGCCGTTCCAGCCGGTGACCACCTCCTACGACTACGACGCGCCGCTGGACGAGCGGGGTGCGCCGACCGAGAAGTACCGGCTGTTCCAGGCGGTACTGGCCGAGTTCGCCGCCGAGCACCCGGACCAGGCACGCTTCCTGGACGACCGGACGCCCGCCTTCCCCGAGCTCCCGCCGGTGCTGGCACCGGGCCGGGTGCCGCTGACCGGGTTCGCCGCGCTGCCGTTCGGACCGGCCGTGCCGGACCCGGTGCCGCCGACCCTGGAGGAGCTGGGCCTGGAGCAGGGCCTGGTCCGCTACACCTTCCGGGTACCGGACGCGGGGTCGGCCGCCGGGCTGCGCGTCGAGGGGCTGCGGGACCGGGCGACGCTGCGGGTGGACGGCAAGCGGGTGGCGGAGCTGTACCGGGGCGTCGCGGCGGAGCCGGTGCAGGTGGCGGGCGGCAGCGAGGTGGAGCTGCTGGTGGAGTCGCTGGGCCGGGTCAACTACGGCCCGCAGCTGGGCGAGACCAAGGGCATCACGGGCGGGGTCCGCTTCGAGCGGCAGTACCTGCACGGCTGCCGGGCCGAGCCGCTGGCCCTGGAGCCGCTGCCGGCGGCGGAGTTCGGCCCCGGCGAGCCCGGCTCGGAGGTGCTCGCCCGGGGCGCCCTGACCCTGGAGACCACCGGGGACGCCTTCCTCGCCGTCCCCGGCGGCCTGCACGGGTACCTGTGGGTGAACGGCTTCCTGCTCGGCCGGTACGACGCGGGCGGCCCGCAGGTCACGCTCTTCTGTCCGCAGCCGCTGCTGCGCGAGGGCGCCAACGAGCTGGTGGTGCTGGAGCTCGGCGACGCCGCCCCGGCGGCGGTGGAGCTGCGCACGGCGCCCGAGCTGGGGTGACACCCCGGGGGAGCGCCGCGGCGCCGCTCAGCCGGCCTCCCAGCGGGCCAGCGGCCAGCTGGACAGGCTCCGGTAGCGGGAGGGCCCGAAGCCGGTCTCGCTGAGCATCAGGTGCAGCTCGGCGGCCTCCCACTCGGCGCCCCGGAACTCCTCCAGCGCGCCGGCCATCGCGTGCAGGTCGCCCACCGCCGAGCGCCGTTCGGCCCGCCGCTGCCCGTGCGAGGAGCCGGCCCGGGCCAGCGTGAGGTGCGGGTGGAAGCCGTGCTGGTCCGACTCGATCCCGAGCTCGGGCAGCACGGCGCGCACGCCCTCGGCCAGCCGCCGCAGCGCCCACACCTCGCCCGCCACCCCGGCCCACAGCACCCGGTCGCCGAAGGTGCCGCCGCCGGCCAGCCGGAGCCGGTGCGCGCCGTGCTCCTCGGCGACCCGGGCGAGCAGCGGCTCCAGCCGGGGCACCTCGGCGGCCGGCACCTCGCCCAGGAAGGCGAGCGTGAGGTGCCAGCCGGCCACCTCGCTCCAGCGCAGCCGGTCGGCGCCCGGCAGCTCGTGCAACGGTGCGGCCGCGTCCACCAGTTCCTGGAGCGCCGCCGCCGGCGGGTTGACCGCCACGAAGAGTCTCATGGCGCCATCCTGCCGTCCGGGCACGGCGCTCTCCTGCCGATTTCCCGGCGCGCGGCCGGCCGTGGCGGTTAGAACTGTCCCATGAACATCAGAACCGGAGGACCCGAGGACACCGCCGACACCCTCGCCCTGCTCGACTCCGCCGTCGCCTGGCTGGTCTCGCTCGGCCGCACCGGCCAGTGGGGCGAGCAGCCGTGGACCAGCCATCCGACCGCCGTCGAACGCACCGAGCGGTACGCGCGCGACTACCTGCTGCGGGTCGCCGAGGACACCGAGGGCCGGACGGTCGGGGTCTGCGTGCTGGCCGAGGAGATCCCCTCGTACGCCACCCCGGTGGACCGACCCGAGCTGTACGTCCGGCTGCTGGTGACCGACCGGAGCCGCAAGGGCACCGGCGTCGGCGCCGCGCTGATCGCCGACGCGGTCGAGGAGACCCGGCGCCGCGGCCTCGGCCTGCTGCGGGTGGACTGCTACGCCGGGGACGACCGCCGGCTGGTCGCCCAGTACGAGCGGCTCGGCTTCACCGCCACGGACGCCTTCGAGGTCGAGCAGAGCAGCGGGCCGTGGCCGGGCCAGATCCTGGAGATCAGGGTCTGACGGCCGGGAGACGGCCGGGCCCCCGCCGGTCGGACGGGGGCCCGGCCGGAGCTCAACTCGCGGTGGCCAGCTGGTCCCTGGACACCGAGCGGGGCACGAAGGCCACCACCCGGCTGCCCCGGTGCAGGTCGACCCGCACCTTCAGGTCCGCGGCCCGGGCCAGCACCAGGCCGACCACGGCCGCCGCCAGCGCGGAGACCGCGCCGCAGGCGAGCAGGCCGAGCCGCGGCCCGTAGGCGGAGGTGACCCAGCCGACCAGCGGTGCGCCGATCGGGGTGCCGCCGGTGAAGACCAGCACCAGCAGGCCCATCACCCGGCCGCGCATCGCGGGGTCGGTGGCCAGCTGCAGGGCCGAGTTGACCGCGGTGTTGAAGGTCAGCCCGAACACGCCGATCAGGGTCAGCAGGGCGGCGAAGGTCCAGTACCCGGGCGCGAACGCGGCAGCCACCTCCAGCACGCCGAACGCCAGCGCGGCCGCCACCAGCCTGCGCAGCCGCGGCGAGCCGCGGCGGGCCGCCAGCAGCGCGCCGACCAGCGAACCGACCGCCATCGCGGTGTTCAGCAGCCCGTACTCGCCGGGGCCGACCTTGAAGGTGCCGTAGGCGAAGCCGGACAGCAGGGTCGGGAAGTTGAACCCGAAGGTCCCGATGAACCCGGCCAGCACCATCGGCCAGAGCAGCTCGGGCCGCTCGCGCACGTAGCGCAGCCCCTCGCGCAGCTGGCCCTTCTCACGGGCGATCGGCGCGGTCGGCCGCAGTTCGGCCGTGCGCATCGCGAGCAGTCCGCCGATCACGGCGGCGAAGGACAGCGCGTTGACCGCGAACGCCCAGCCGCTGCCCACGGCGGCGATCAGCAGACCGGCGACGGCCGGGCCGACCAGGCGCGCGCACTGGAAGTTGGCGGCGTTCAGGCTGACCGCGTTGGCCAGGTCCCGGGGTCCGACCATCTCGCTGACGAAGGCCTGCCGGGTCGGGTTGTCGACCACGGTGACCAGGCCGAGCAGCAGCGCGAACAGGTAGACCCAGTACTCGGTCACGGCGCCGGTGACGGTCATCACCGCGAGGCCGGCGGCCAGCAGGCCCATCACGCCCTGGGTCAGGATCAGCAGCCGCCGCTTGGGCAGCCGGTCGGCGAGCACGCCGCCCCACAGGCCCAGCAGCAGCATCGGGAGGAACTGCATCGCGGTGGTCACACCGACCGCGAACGGGCTGCCGGTGAGGCTCAGCACCAGCCAGTCCTGGGCGATCCGCTGCATCCAGGTCCCCGAGTTGGAGACGATCTGGCCGGCGAAGAAGTAGCGGTAGTTACGGACCCGCAGCGAGGAGAACATCCCGCCGGGCCGGGTGAAGCGGGCCCCCGTGGGGCCGTCGGTGGTACGGGTGGTGCTGTCCCCCGCGGGGGCGGACGCGGCGGTGGAGGCCGCCGCGGTGCGTTCGCAGGGGTCGTCGTCGCCGGTGCCCGGCAGGCCCACGGGGGCGGGCGCCTGGCTCTCGGCGGTGGCGGCGGTGGCCGTCACGGGGTCGGTGGCTCGGTGGTGGGTACGACTGGCGGCGCTGGCTGCGGCCGGCGGTGTCACGTGGTGCTCCCCTCGGTGCGCGGCGGCGGGCAGGTGCGCCGCCGCGCTACTGGTCTTCCTGATCGGTCCTGCGGTGATGCGGTACTCCTTCGTGTTGCCGTGCCTGATGTCGTCCGGTGCCGTCCCGGGCCCGCGGGCCCGGAGCGGGCAGCTCAGAGGTGGGCGAGCTTGTAGAGCACGGGCGCCGCCGCACGCAGCTGCGCCCACTCCTCCTCGGTCAGCCCGCCGGCCAGTTCGGCCAGCCAGGCGTTGCGCCGCCGACGGCTCTCGGCGAGCATCGCCTCGGCCTCCTCGGTACTGCTGACGACCACCTGGCGGCGGTCGTCCGGGTGCGGTTCGCGCCGCACCAGTCCCTTCTCCTCCAGCATCGCGATGATCCTGGTCATGGACGGCGGCTGGACGTGCTCCTTCCTGGCGAGCTCGCCAGGGGTGGCGCTGCCGCACCGGCCGAGGGTGCCCAGCACCCCGATCTCGGTGGGACTCAACGACTCCTCGACCCGCTGGTTTCTCAGCCGGCGGGCAAGGCGCATCGCGGACGAACGCAGCTGGCTGATCGCCGCCAGGTCGTCCTCGGACATCTCGGGCATGTCCTTAGACTATGTCATTACCCTCGCTAAGGAAAATCCGTTTCCCACCCGCCCCAGCCGGCGCGCCGGCCGGTCGGCACGCCCGCGCCGCGGCATCGCCCATCCCTCCCCCGGAACGGCCCGGATGCGGCATGATTATCGAACACCTGATCGATCAGCTAGGGAGAACGCGCCATGCCCGGATTCGCCGACCTCGCCATGGTCAACATCGACTGCGCCGACCCGGTCGAACTCGCCGAGTTCTACGGCGCCCTGCTCGGCTGGGAGCTCGCCCACAGCCAGCCCGAGTACACGATGCTCGCCAACCCGGCCCGGGGCGGCGCCCCGATCGGCTTCGGCCGGGTCGACGGCCACCGCCCGGCCGCGTGGCCGGACCCGGACGGCAGCAAGCAGTTCCACCTGGACTTCTACGTCGACGACGTGGAGCAGGCCGTCGCCCGCGCCCAGGAACTCGGCGCCGTCCGGCCGGACCACCAGCCGAGCGAGAGCTGGACCGTCATGCTGGACCCGGCCGGCCATCCGTTCTGCCTCTGCCGCCGCTGAGCCCCGCCGCGCCGGTCCCCGGTGCCCCGCCCGCCCGGGGCACCGGTCCGCGCAGGTGCTCCGGCGTCCCGGCCCCGCGGGTGCGGTGCACGAACGCCCGCCGCAGCGCGTGGTACGGCTCGCCCGGCTCGAAGAAGGCTCGCCGCATCCGGTCCAGCTCGTGCGCCCGGTACGCCGCCAGCGGACGCTCCCGCTCCTGCGCCGCCCGCCGCTGCTTCTTCGCCAGCAGCCGCTCGGTGAGCTCCGGCGAGGCGGCGAGCGCCGCCGCCTCGCGTTCGACCCAGGCCCGGAACCCCGCGGTGGTGTCGTCCCGCACCCGGTCGACCAGCCCCAGCCGGGCCGCCTCGGGTGCGCCGAGCGGCAGCGCGTCCCCGGTCAGCCGCCGGGCCTGCTCCTCGCCGACCCGGCGGGGCAGCGTGCAGGTCCAGTACTCGGAGCCGTACAGGCCCATCAGCCGGTAGTGCGGATTGAGCACCGCCGAGGCCCGGCACCACACCTCGTCGGCGGCGATGGCGAGCATCAGGCCGCCGGCCGCCGCGTTGCCGGCCAGCACCGAGACGGTCGGCTTCTCGGTGGTCAGCACCGCCTCGACCAGGTCGTCCATCGCGTTGATGTTCCGCCAGGACTCCTCACCGGGATCCGCGGCGGCCTCGATCACGTTCAGGTGGATGCCGTTGGAGAAGAAGTCCCGGACCGGTCCGAGCACCAGGACGGCGGTCGGCCGCTCGCAGGCCGCCCGGTGGGCCGCCAGCAGCCGCTCGCACTGCCCGGTGCTCATCGCCCCGCCGGGGAAGGCGAATTCGAGGTACCCGACGTCGTCCTTCTCCCGGTAGCGCAGCTCGGACCAGGTGTCCCGGCAGGCCGCCGCGGCCGGGGTCACCGGCACCTCGGGCACCCCCGCCAGCGCTTCGCCCAGCACCAGGGCCGCGGGCAGCTTGTACGTCACCGGGCCGCCCGGTGCCCGCCGCGGGCGCAGCTGCGGGATCCACACCGCGCCGTCGGCGGTGGCCCGGCACACCGCGCCGTCCCTGGTCGCCAGGACTGCGCCCGGCTCGCCGCGCAGCCGGTCCTCCCGGTGGCCGCCGTGCAGGTAGTACTCGCGGCCGAACAGGGTGTCCAGCACGCCGGGTTGCGAGTCCGCGGCGCGCAGCCTGCGCAGCACCGCGTCGGTGCCGTCCACCGCCCAGTCGATCCGCCGGAACTCCTGCGCGTGGTACGGACGCATCGGCCCCCTCGCGCCCGGAGCGGGGACGAAGCTGCCGCCGGCCCAGCGTTCGACCGCCAGCGCGACGGCCCCGGACGCCGCGTCGGCGACCTCGGTGCGGTACAACTCGCTCTTGCCGCACGGCCGTACGGTGAACGGGACGGTGGCCCAGACCGGGCCGCCGTCCAGCTCGGCGGTGGCCCGGAGCACGGTGACGCCCCACTCGGCGGCGCCGTCGGCGATCGCCCAGTCCAGCGAGGAGGGCCCGCGGTCGCCGGGCGGCCCGGGGTGGACGATCAGCACCGGGTGGCGGCGCCAGACGTCCTCGGGCACCGCGCAGGTCAGCATCGGCGCCACCAGCAGGTCGGGGGCGAAGCGCTCGACGGCCGCCGACGGCGGTTCCCCGCCGGGCATCAGCTCCACGGCGACGGTGTGGCCCCGCTCGCGCAGGTCGCAGTGGATGCGCTGGGTCAGGCTGTTGAACGCGCTGGCGAGGAGCAGGATGCGCACGGCGCCCTCCGGCGGCACGGCGGCCGGACCGGGCGCGCCCGGCGCCGGAGCGGACCGGACCCCGCCGGAGGTACCCGGCCGTGACGGGTCGTCACGAACTCCGGCCCGGGGTGGCCGGAACAGGACCGTAGCGCGTCACTGGCCGATCAACTGGAAGGCGAGCCGCCCGAACCTCACCTGGTCCCCCGCCCGGACGAGCACCGCGCCGGCCACCCGCAGGCCGTTGACGTACGTGCCGTTGCTGGACCCCAGGTCCTGCAGCACCCAGCCCTGCGGCTCCAGCCGAAGTTCGGCGTGGACCCGGGACACCGAGGCGTCCCCGAGCCGCAGGTCGGAGCCGGTCTGCCGGCCGATCCGCAGCACACCGGCGCCCGGTCCCGGCAGGCACAGCCCCGGCAGCTGCTCGGTCTCCCAGCTGCGCCGCAGCCGGACCTTGAACGCCGACACCCCGGCGACCGCGCGCAGCAGCGCCCTGGACACCCGGCCGTAGGTTCGCAGATCGGCCACCACGGTGGCCAGTTCGGCCCGGCTCTTGGCGGTGAGCACCAGCTCCATCCGGCGGATGAAGGTGTCGTGGGAGAGCTGCCCGCTGCCGACCCCCTCCCGCAGCACGTCCAGCGCCCGGTCGCGGTCGGCCTGCGACGGCCGGGCCACCTGGGTGCGGAACTCGAGAGAGGTCATGGACAGATTGTCGGCGCGCCGACCTGGCCCTGTCCAGATTCCGTCCCGGCGGCTACCGCGGGTACGGACCGCGCCGGAGCCCGTCCGGGGTGAGCACCCCGAGCAGGTACCCGTCGTCGTCGACCACCGGCCACACCTGCAGCGACCTCACCTCCATCGCCACGGCGGCCAGCCCGATCCCCAACTCCGGCCAGGCGTACGGCCCGATGTCATGGGCGACCTCCCGGACCGGGACGGTCCGCGCGGACCGGGCGACCGCGAGGAAGGGCGCGAGCTGGGCCCTGGTCACCACGCCCGAGCAGCGGCCGTCGTGGTCACGCAGCACCAGGTACGGGACGTGCGCCCCGCGCAGGATCTCGCCGACCCGGTCGACGGCCGTGTCGTCGGCGATCTGGAACTCGGGGTCGGTCATCGCGTCGCGGACGGTGGCAGCCGGGCTGCCGGGTACCGGCGGAGCGGTCAGGGTGGTCAGGGTGGTCATGAGGCACCGAACCTGCCCCCGGGCCGGCCGTACACCTGCCCGGCGTTGTCACTCACCCAGAACGCCCCGGAGATGGGTGACCGGATGGCGAAGTGCCCTGGACACCGTCAACGGTACTCCGCGGGTGCACGCACGCGGAGTACCGTTGGGAGCTACCAAGGACGTATCCCCTCCGGCGACCACGCCGGTGTCACCCTGGTCGGACAGTCGGCCCGCGCGCGGGCCGGGACGGGCGGCACCCGTGTTGCCGAAGCAGCCCCCGACGTTCCCGATGCTCCTCCCCCGCCTGGCCCTGGAGACCACGCTCTCCCGGGACGGCATGTTCGACGGCGCCTGGTGGCCCCGCACCCTGCACATCGAGGACGAACTGCCGGACCTGATCACGGCCCTGTCCGCGCACTACGGCCACATCCTGAGGGTCGGTCTGGACACCTCGGCCTGGGACACCGTCCCCCGCTCGGTCCAGGTCCACGGCCTGGAGGTCCGGATCGCCCGTTTCTCCGCCAGCGGCGACACCATGAGCCTCACCCGCGGGCTGCAGGACCAGTTCGTCCTGCTGGTCGTCCCCCCGGACACCGACCCGCTGCTGGCCGCCACCGCCATGTCCCGCGCCGCCGGCTCCGGCAACCGCGCCACGGCCGCCGAGCTGCTGGCCCCGGGCCGACCGGCCTGACCGGCGGGCCCGCGACGCGGCGGGCCCGCCCCCGGCAGGCGGGGGCGGGCCCGTACCGTGCGGCCGGGCGGCCGGGCGGTCAGTCCAGGCCGAGGGCCGGGAGCATGTAGTAGAAGGCGAAGACCGCCGCGACCACGTACATCGCGACCGGGACGCTGCGCCAGCGGCCGGCGGCGGCCCGCAGGATGCAGAAGGTGATGAAGCCGATGCCGATTCCGTTGGTGATGGAGTACGAGAAGGGCATCATCACCATGGTCAGGAAGGCCGGGACGGCGATCGTGTAGTCCGTCCAGTCGATCTCCGTGATGGAGTTGGCCAGGATCAGGAAGCCGACCGTGACCAGCGCCGGGGTGGCCGCCTGGGCGGGGACCATGGTGGCGAGCGGGGTGAGGAAGAGCGCGACCAGGAAGAGCGCGCCCGTGACGATCGAGGCGAAGCCGGTGCGGGCGCCCTCGCCGACGCCGGCCGTGGACTCGACGAAGCAGGTGTTGGCGGAGGAGGAGGTGACGCCGCCGGCCGCGGTGGCGATACCGTCGACCATCAGGATCCGGTTGATGCCGGGCAGGTCGCCCTTCTCGTCCAGCAGGTGGGCCTCGTCGGCGACGCCGAGGATGGTGCCCATCGCGTCGAAGAAGCACGACATCAGCACGGTGAAGACGAACAGCACCCCGGTCAGCGCACCGACGTGGGAGAAGCCGCCGAGCAGGCTGACCTGGCCGACCAGGCCGAAGTCGGGCGCGGCCACCGGGTTGCCGGGCCAGGCCGGGACGGTGAGGCCCCAGGCGGCGCCGGGCAGGTCGGCGAGCTGCTGGATGACCACCGCGACGCCGGTCATCACGACGATGCTGATCAGGATCGCGCCGGGCACCTTGCGGATCAGCAGGACGAGGGTGAGCAGCAGCCCGAGCACGAAGACCAGGACCGGCCAGCCCAGCAGGTGGCCGTTGCTGCCGAGCTGCAGCGGGACGGTGGTGTGGGCGGCGTCCGGGATGCGGCTGACGAAGCCGGAGTCGACCAGGCCGACCAGGCAGATGAACAGGCCGATGCCGATGGCGATGGCCTTGCGCAGCCCGAGCGGTACGGCGTTCATGACCCGTTCGCGCAGCCCGGTGGCGACCAGGATCATGATCGCGAAGCCGGCCAGGACGACCATGCCCATGGCGTCGGGCCAGGTCATCCGGGGGGCGAGCTGCAGCGCCACGATGGTGTTGACGCCGAGGCCGGCGGCCAGGCCGATCGGGACGTTGCCGATCACGCCCATCAGCAGGGTGGTGAGTCCGGCGGTGAGCGCGGTCGCGGTGACCAGCTGGGCGCTGTCCAGGTGGGTCCCGTTCATGTCCACGGCGTTGGCCAGGATGATCGGGTTCAGCACCAGGATGTAGGCCATGGTGAAGAAGGTGGCGACGCCGCCGCGGATCTCGCGCGACAGGCTGGAGCCACGGTCGGAGATCTTGAAGAAACGGTCGAGGGGGCCGGTCTGGTGGTGCGGCGCCTTCGGGGCGGGCGTGGCGTCCGACGCTTCGGTCGAGTCGGCCAGCGGAGGCATTCGGGTGTCCTCGTCGGGTGGGGGCGGAGGAGGAGGGGGCACCCGAGCGACGTCGGCCGGGTGGGCCGGGGGCCTTGGCGCTCGCGCCTGGAAGGCGACCCGCCGGGAGCCGACCCGGAGTCCCAAGTATGAGTTCCCGGATCGTGCACGCGCCATCTTCGCGCGTAGAAGAGACCCCTTACGGTCGCACCCGGTCGCCACGGCACCCCCCGCCTCTGCCGTGCCCCCACGCCTCACCCGTACGCTAGGGCGCATGCCGAAGACCCCGCTGCACCCCTCCCCTCCGCCGCTGGAGGCCAACGACGTCGCGATCGTCGGCGGCGGCACGGTGTTGTGGTTCCTCGGCTTCGTGGTGCTGCTGCCGTTCCAGGGCACGCTCTCCGACCACGGCCACGGCTCGTGGCCCTGGATCTGCCTGTCCGGCGGCCTGCTGGGCCTGATCGGCCTCTGGTACTGCATCTCGCGGCGCAACGCCATCCGGCGCAGCCGCGCGGCGGCCGAGGGGACGGAAGGGGCCGGCCCGGCCGGGACGAGCGCGGCCGCCCCCGGGGACAACCACGGCTGAGCCGGGCCGCCACCCGGTTGGCCCGAATCGCCCCACAGTGGGGCGCAACGGGCAAATCACCCCCCTAGAGTCGGTGCCATGACGCACCCCGGGGAAGACCACTCCGATGCCGGGTCCGACCCCGGGTCCGCTGCCGGGAGCGCCTCACCGGCCGCCCGGTCGGCCGCGATGGCCACGCCCGGCGCGGACCTGCCCGACCCCGACGGCCCCGGCCTGCCGGACTCCCCGGCGTCCGGTCCGCAGGCGTCCGGTCCGCAGCTGCCCGGCGCGCACGCGACCGGGCCGCGGCCGGCCCGGGCCCCGGGGCTGACGGAGGCCGAGGTCGCCGAGCGGGTGGCCCGCGGCCAGGTGAACGACGTCCCGGTCCGCTCCAGCCGCTCCACCCGGGAGATCGTCCGGGCCAATATCTTCACCCGGTTCAACGCGATCATCGGCGTGATGTTCGGGATCATCCTGGTGGTCGGACCGATCCAGGACGGCCTGTTCGGCCTGGTCATCGTCGCCAACACGGCGATCGGCATCGTCCAGGAGCTGCGCGCCAAGAAGACCCTGGACAGCCTGGCGCTGATCGGCGAGGCCAAGCCGCAGGTCCGGCGCGACGGCGCCGCCCGGACGGTGCCGACCTCCGGGATCGTGATCGACGACACCGTGCTGCTCGGCATCGGCGACAAGGTGGTGGTGGACGGCCGGGTGGCCGAGGCGGACGGTCTGGAGATCGACGAGTCGCTGCTCACCGGCGAGCCCGACCCGGTGCTCAAGCACCCCGGCGACGAGGTGATGTCCGGCAGCTTCGTGGTGGCCGGCGCGGGCGCGTTCACCGCCACCAAGGTCGGGCGCGAGGCGTACGCGGCGCAGCTGGCCGAGGAGGCCAGCCGGTTCACGCTGGTCCGCTCCGAGCTGCGCAGCGGGATCAACGACATCCTGCGGTTCATCACCTACCTGCTGATCCCGACCGCGATCGGGCTGGTCGTCAGCCAGCTGGCGGTGGAGGGCAACGACTGGCGGGAGGCGGTGCGCCGGATGGTGGCGGGGATCGTCCCGATGGTGCCGGAAGGGCTGGTGCTGCTGACCTCGGTGGCGTTCGCGATCGGGGTGATCCGGCTCGGCCGCCGGCAGTGCCTGGTCCAGGAGCTGCCGGCGATCGAGGGGCTGGCCCGGGTGGACACGGTCTGCCTGGACAAGACCGGCACGCTGACCGAGGGCGGGATGGACGTGATCGAGCTGCGGGCGCTGCGCCGGGCGGACGGGGAGCCGGGCGAGGAGCCGGCGGTGCTGCAGCAGGCGCTGGGCGCGATGGGCGGGGCCGACTCCCGGCCGAACCCCAGCATGCAGGCGGTGATCGACGCGTACGGCCCGCCCGGGGACGGCGGCTGGCGGGTGCTGGAGGCGATGCCGTTCTCCTCGGCCCGCAAGTGGAGCGGGGTGCAGCTGCTGGAACCGCAGGGGACCGAGGCGAGCTGGCTGCTGGGCGCGCCGGACGTCCTGCTGCCGGCCGGGGACCCGGTGCTGGCCGAGGTGGACGAGCTGGGCGCCAAGGGCCTGCGGGTGCTGCTGCTGGGCCGCACCCCGTCCGCGCTGGACGGACCGGATCCGGCGGCCGCCCTGGAACCGCTGGCGCTGCTGGTGCTGCAGCAGCGGCTGCGCGACGACGCGGCGGACACCCTGCGCTACTTCGAGGGCCAGCAGGTGCGGGCGAAGGTGATCTCCGGTGACAGCGCCGTCTCGGTGGGCGCGGTGGCCGCGCACCTGAGCCTGCCCGGCGCCGAGCACCCGGTGGACGCCCGGACCCTGCCCGCGGGGCAGGAGGAGCTGGCCGAGGTCGCCGAGCGGACCTCGGTGTTCGGGCGGGTGACACCGCAGCAGAAGCGGGAGCTGGTCGGGGCGATGCAGTCGCGCGGCCACACCGTGGCGATGACCGGTGACGGTGTCAACGACGTGCTGGCGCTGAAGGACGCCGACATCGGGGTGGCGATGGGCACCGGCTCCGACGCGACCCGGGCGGTGGCGCAGATCGTGCTGCTGGACGACCGGTTCGCCACGCTGCCGTCGGTGGTGGCGGAGGGCCGCCGGGTGATCGGCAACATCGAGCGGGTGGCCACCCTGTTCCTGGTCAAGACGGTGTACTCGGTGCTGCTGGCGCTGCTGGTGGTGTTCACCAACGTGCCGTACCCGTTCCTGCCGCGGCACTCGACGGTGCTCTCCACGCTGACCATCGGGGTGCCCGCGTTCTTCCTGGCGCTGGCGCCGAACAACGAGCGGGCCAGGACCGGCTTCGTGCGGCGGGTGCTGCGCCTGGCGGTGCCGGGCGGGGTGATCGCGGGTACCGCGACCTTCACGGCGTACATGCTGGCGCGGGCCGACCACACGAGTGATCTGAAGGCGGACACCAGTGTGGCGACGCTGACGCTGTTCCTGGTGGCGATGTGGGTGCTGGCGATCGTGGCGCGCCCGTACACCTGGTGGCGGTTGCTGCTGATCGGGGTGATGGGCGGGGCGTTCGCCCTCGTAATGGTGGTGCCGTGGCTCTCGGACTTCTTCCAGCTGTCCCTGGAAGGGACGCGTGACGCCTGGATCGGGGTAGGTATCGCGGTGGTGGCGGGCCTGCTGCTGGAAGTGGTCTGGCGGGTGGTGGTCCGCCGGACGGACGCCTGAACGGGGGCCGGGGTGGCACGCAGGGGCGGGGAGTTGGAGGCGTTCATCGCCTTCGGGGCGGGCGGGACGGCCGCACTGGCGCTCTGGCTCGCCCTGCGCGGCGCGGCCCGGCTGGCCGGCCTGCCGCACCGCGGGGTGCTGCTCGTGCTGTCGGCCGCCGGGGCCGGGTGCGCGGTACTGGTGTACCGCGCACTGCGGGCCCCGGAGGCCGCGAGGCAGGCCAGGGACCTGTCCTCGCTACGGCAGTTGAAGGAGCGTCAGGATTCGAAGTCGCGGGCGGCCAGCAGCTCGTAGGCCCGGTCGGGCTCGGTGAGCGCGGCGAGGACCTCGAACCGGCGGTGCCACTGGCCGACCGACCAGGCGAGGCCCGCCGCCAGGCCCTCGGGGGTGGCGGCATGCAGCAGCCCGGGGACCGGCGGCACGTCGAACTCGTCGTCCTCGTCGGCCGCTTCGGCGTCCTCGGGGTCGTAGGGCAGCTCGGGCGCCGGGGCCGCGGTGTCCCAGCGCCAGTGCACGGCGGCCTCCTCGCCGTCCGGGCCGACCACCAGCAGCTCCTCGTGCTCCTCGTACCCGGCGGGGCAGCCGGGCAGCAGCTCGCGGACGACCGCGGGCACCCGGTGCAGGGTGCCCTCGGAGAGCACCCGGCCGCCGGCCACCTCGCTGGCCAGCGAGACGTGCAGCCGCTCGGCGAGGTCGGCGGCATACGCGGGGTCGACCGGCAGGACCGGGTGGCCGTGCAGGAGTTCGACCAGGTCGGGGGCGTCGCCGACGACCGCATCGGCGGCGTCCACGATCACCGTGGCGTCCCCGCGCCGGCCGGTCTCCTCGTCCAGCGCGGTGAGCGCCCGGACCACGTCCAGCGCCTCCACCTGCTCGGCCGGCAGCTGGGCCAGCGCGGTGTAGATGCCGTGCAGCTGGCGGTGGGTGACCTGGGAGGCGGGGTCGGTGAGGCGGTCGAGCAGCTCGTCCGGGCCGTGCGGCTCGGCGAGCAGCGCGGCCAGCGTGGTGCGCACCCCGAGGGCGTGCAGGAACTGCTCGTCCAGGGTGGTGCGCGCCTCGTCGTACAGGCCGCGCAGCAGCGGGTCGGCGCCGGCCGCGCGCAGGCCGGCCGGCTCGCGGCCGTCCAGTACCGGGTGGTCGCGCAGCCACCAGGCGGTGTACGGCGGCAGGTCGGTGTAGCTGCCGTCGGGCAGCAGGGTGCGGACCGGGTTGACCACGGCCTCGCGGTAGGGCGGGCGGGCCAGCAGGGCGAGCGCCTCGGGCCAGGCGGCGTCGTCGACCAGGTCGAGGTCGCGGACGGCGAGCAGCTCGGCGGCGACCGGTGGCACACCGAGACCGGCGTCGTCGGAGTGCAGGGCCTCCAGCACGTCCTCGCACCACTCGGCGAGCCCGTCCGGGGCCTCGTCCAGCAGACCGGTCGGGCGGCCGCCGGCGGCGTGGCCGGCGGGGGCGGTCGGGTCCAGGCGCTCCAGGTCGTCGGGGTCGAGCACGACGTCCTCGGCGCGCACCAGCGCGAAGGTGGCGAGCACCCCGGCGGCGGCCAGCACCTCGGGGCCCCAGCGCTCCAGCAGGTCGTCGTCCACGTAGCCGGCGTCGTCCTCGCGGGCGAGGGCGGCGAGCGGGCTGTCGGGGAGGATCAGCTCGCCGGCCCGGGTCAGCTCGCCCTCGTCGTCGGGCAGCGCGAGCCGGGCCAGCCAGGGGTGGCCGCCGGGGGTCGTGTCGGCGGCCTTGACCAGGGCGAGCACGGCGTCGGCGAGGTCGACCGCGGCGTCGAAGTCGTCCTCGCCGACCTCCATCGAGCGGGCCACCGCGGCCCGGACCTCGGGGGTGTCCAGGACGCCCGCGGGGGTGGCGGTGGCGGCGCCGAGCCTGGCCAGCAGCGGGTGGGCCGCGTCCGGGTGGGCGAGGCGGAGGTCGAGCAGTTCCAGCGCCTCGGCGAGCGCCTCGGGGTAGCCCTCGTACCCGGCCCACTCGGCGGGGTCGGAGGGCAGCAGCACCCGGCGCGGACCGGTGACGGTCCGGCCGTCGGCCAGCGGGACGGGGAGCGCGCCGAGCGACTCCGGGTCGGCGCCGCCGAGCGCCGCGTACAGGTTGCGCCACCAGGCGGGCTCGCGGTCCAGGCCGCCGAGCTGGTCGACCACCTCGGCCAGCGGCACCCGGCGCACGGCGAGGGCGCGCAGCTCGCTGCGGCGCTCCAGCCCGGCCGGCAGCAGGCCGGGGAAGATCGGGGCGAGCGCCTCGACCACCAGGTGGTCGGCACCCTCCAGCAGGGTGGCGTCGCGCGGGCGCAGCGCCGCGGTGCCCTCCTCGACGGCGCCGGGGTGCGGCAGGAACGGGGTGGCGGGCAGCCGCTGCAGGATCGCGGTGCGCAGCGCGTTGTCCAGGGCGCCCTGGCCGAGCGGGCCGGGGACCAGGCCGAGCGAGCCGAGGTCGGCGCCGCGGCCGCGCAGCAGGTCGGCGTAGGCGTCGGCGGCGCGTTCGGTGAGGAAGTCGGTGAGCGGCCCGGGGGCGACGTGGCGGCGGGTGGAGTCCAGCGGGTACCCGGCGATCAGCAGCGCGGGGACGCCGAGCGGCTCGTCGCTGGGGGTCGGGGCGTGCACCACGGGGGTGGTGCGGGGCGGCTGCGGGGTGCCGTCGGCGGTGACCGGCACGGCCCAGGTCACCGACCAGTACGGGCGGGCGCGCTCCTCGGTGGTGCGGTCGGCGAGCAGCGCGGGGTCGAGGCCGCCGGAGCGGGCGACCAGCTGCCAGCGGGCCTGCCGGTCGCCGTCGGTGATGGTGACCTCGGTCAGGCCGTCCGGCCGTGCGGTGGCGGCGGAGCGGGTCAGGGTGCGCACGCCGTCCGGGGTCTCGACCACGATCTCGGCGAGGCCGGGCAGGGTGAGCAGCAGGGCGTCGTCGATCTCGGCGAGCAGCCGGCGGGTGAGGTCCTCGGCGGCGGCGTCGCGCAGCGGCAGCACCACCACGGTGTCGTAGCCGTCGGGGGCGGCGCCCTCGGCGGGCAGCGGCAGGCGCAGCAGCGGGACGTGGCCCTCGCGGCGGCGCAGTTCCCCGGCCAGTTCGGGGCGGGCGTCGGCGAGCGCGTGCGCCTCGGTGAGCGACCAGCGGACACCGCCGTGGGCGCCGAGCACGGCGGGTTCGTCGCTGACGGCGAGGACGGCGGAGAAGCCGACGCCGAACCGTCCGACCGCGTCCTGGCCGTCGGCGCGCTTGGCGGAGGCGCGCAGGGTGGACAGCGACTCGACGGCGGTGGCGTCCAGCGGGGCGCCGGTGTTGGCGGCGGCGAGCACGCCCTCGTGCAGGGTCAGCCGGAAGCGGCCGGGGCCGTGGCCGGCGCGGGCGGCGGCGTCGGCGGCGTTCTGGGCGAGTTCGACGACCAGCCGGTCGCGGTAGCCGCCGAGGGCCAGTTCCTCCTCCGCGTTGGCGTCCTCGCGGAACCGGGCGGGCGCGGCCGCCCAGGCGTCCAGGACCCGCCGTCGCAGTCCGGCCGTGTCGAACACGTCCGCCGCCTGTCCGTCCGTACCACTGCCGATGATCCGAGACTCCACCGCGACCTGCCGCCTTCCGCCGAGCTGCCGTGCGTACGGACGCATTCTTCCCTGCCGGACCGTCACCGCGGACCACGGGTGGTCGTGCCGCGGCGGACGGTCGCCGGGGTGGGGCGGGCCGTGGGGCGGGCCGGGCGGGACCGTGGCGGAACCGGTGGTGGAGCGGGGTGCGCCCGGCCGGCACCCGAGCCGGTCCACCGGCAGACCCCGCCGGAGCGGGGCCTGTTCGGCCGACCGGCCGGCCCCGGGGGCCGGTCCTGCGCTCAGGAGTGGCCGAGCTCCTCGGCGGGGGCGTCGGGCTCGACCGAGCCGCCGGTGCGGTCCGGGCGCAGCTGCAGCGGCTCGACGACGGTCTCGTCCAGGATCAGCTCGGAGGGGACCGGCGGGGCGGGCAGCACGGCGGCCTCGGAGTGCGCTCCGCAGCCGTACCCGAGGGAGACGACCTGGCCGTCGGCCGGGCCGAACTCGTTGCCGCAGACGCCGAACGCCTGGCCGAGCGAGCCGCCGATCGGGACCAGGAAGCCGCAGCTGGTGCAGGACGCCGGGGCCGCCTGGGCCATCGGCGTCTGCGGGCCGAACGCGGACTCCCAGCGGTCGGCGGCCAGGTGCAGGCCGAGCCGGGACAGCACCCGGGGGCGGGCCAGGCCCAGCTCCTCGGCGATGGCGCCGATCCGGGCCCGGGCGGGGGCGGGCTGGACGTCGGCGTCGGCCACCACCACGTCCTCCTCGGCGGCCAGGGCCACCACGGAGTTGGGGGCGGGCTCGTCCTCGCCGGTCCAGCCGGGCTCCAGGCGCAGGTCGTCGGCGCCGGTCGGCAGCAGGTCGCCGGGGCCGAGGTCGCCGGGGCGCAGCCGCTCGCTCCACGGCACCCACTCGGGGGCCAGCACGGCGTCCTGGCCGGGCAGCAGGACGGTCTCGTCGAGGGTGACGTTCTTGGCCCGTGGCGCCCGCGCCACGGTCACGGCCCAGTGCCAGCCGCGGTAGGCGGCGTCCAGGCACTCGAAGGTGTGGGTGACGACACGGTCGCCGTCCGCCTGCACCCCGAGGTGGGCGCCCACGCTCTCGGGGCCGACCGCCTCCTCGGCGGCCTGACGGGCGATTTCGACGGCCTCGGCACAGAGCCGGTCCGGGGTACGGCTTCGCATCGCAGCGCTCACGGCGTCGATTCTCTCCCAGTCCTGTCGTTCCTGCGGTCGATATCCGGCTCACCGCCCCGCCCGAGCGGTGCCCGCAGTGCTGCCGGCGGGCATCGGTCCGCCGGATCACGGTGTCCATTCTGCTCGAACCGGGTAGACCGCCGGGACGGGCCGCGCCGCCCTGGCCCTCCCCTGCTCACGGCCCGGCACGCGCCGTAGTGCAGGCTACCCGTCGGTCGGCCGCGGAGCACAGCCCGGGGCACCGGCGCGGCCCGGGCGGGGCACCGGACACCGTCCGGTCGGCGACTCGCCATCCGTACGCAAGGCCCAATCACTCGTAGGCCGGGCCGTTCTCGGGCAGGATGACGGTGTGACGGACGAGACCCCGTCGCAGCACGGGCCGCACTCCCCGCAGGGCGAGGACCACGCGGAGGCGGACACCATGCCGCGGCAGCCGACGGTCCCGCCGGCCGGCGCGGCGCAGCCGCCGCCCGGGCCGGAGGACGGGTCGGCGCAGCCCGCGCGCGGCGGGAACGCCCTGACCCGGGGCGCGTCGGCGGCGGGTGCCAGGACCGGCCGGGTGGTGCACGGCACCGGTCGGCGGATCCGCCGGGCGACGTCCGCGGAGGGCGCGGGCGAGTCGGGGCTGGCCAAGCTGATCGAGCTGCACGCGCTGAACTCGTTCGGCGACATGCTGATCACCATCGCGCTGGCGTCCACCATCTTCTTCTCGGTGCCGACCGGTGAGGCGCGCGGGCGGGTCGCGCTCTACCTGCTGATCACGATGGCGCCGTTCGCCTTGCTGGCGCCGGTGATCGGCCCGCTGCTGGACCGGCTGCCGCACGGCCGCCGCTCCGCGATGGCGATGTCGATGCTGGCGCGGGCGGTGCTGGCCTGGACGATGGCCGGCACGATCAGCACCGGCGGGCTGGCGCTGTACCCGGAGGCACTGGGGGTGCTGGTCGCCTCGAAGGCGTACGGCGTGGTGCGCAGCGTGGTGGTGCCGCGGCTGCTGCCGCCGCAGTTGTCGCTGGTGAAGGCGAACTCGCGGGTGACGCTGGCGGGGCTGCTGGCGACCATGGTGGCGGCCGGGGTCGGCGGGGCGCTGCACCTGATCGGGCCGGGGTGGCCGCTGCGCGGGGCGTTCCTGGTGTTCGTGATCGGCACCCTGATGGCCTTCCACCTGCCGCACAAGGTGGACTCCGCCAAGGGCGAGCAGCGGGCGGTGCTGCACTCCGAGGAGCACGGTCCAGCGCCGGCCAAGGGTGTGCTGCGGGCGGTCGGGCCGTCGGTGATCCTGGCGCTGCGCGGGGTGTCGGCGCTGCGCTGGCTGGTGGGTTTCCTGGTGATGTTCCTGGCGTTCCTGATCCGCAACGACCCGCCGGGCGGGCTGCCGGAGACCGCGACCCTGGGCGTGGTGGCGGCAGCGGCCGGGGTGGGCAACGCGCTGGGTTCGGTGTTCGGGTCCTGGCTGCGCACCCGCGGCTCCGAGGTGATCATCACCGGGGTGCTGCTGCTGGCGACGGCGGCCACCACCTGCGCGGCGCTCTGGTACGGGCTGCTGACCATGGCGCTGGTGGCGGCGACGGCAGGCATGTCGGCCTCGCTGGGGAAGCTGGCGCTGGACGCGCTGATCCAGCGGGACGTCCCGGAGGCGGTGCGGACCTCGGCGTTCGCCCGCTCGGAGACGCTGCTGCAGCTGTCCTGGGTGCTGGGCGGGGTGATCGGCATCTCGCTGCCGCTGAACGCGGTGCTCGGGCTGTCGCTGGCCGCGGGGGTGACCTGTCTGGCGCTGGTGCTGACCATCTGGTCGCTGACCAGGGTCGGCCTGCGCGGGCCCGCGGCCCGCCCGCGGGTGGCCTGAGCCGGGTGCGCGGCGGGTGCGGATCGGCCGCCCGTGGGGCGGGCGCCGCGACTCGGGCACCCGGGCGCACCGTGATCGCGAAAGCCCGGTAGCCTCTTGCCCATGAGCCTCAGCACCCGTGTCATCGCCGCCGTCGGCGCCGTCGTCGTGATCGGCGCCGGCACGGTCGGCGGGTCCATCGCGTACGCCAACAGCGAGGGCAAGCCCCCGAAGCGCGAGGCGACCCTCGTGGTCGGCACCTCCTCGGTCCGCAGCGCCCCGCTCTGCTACAACAACGGCAAGCCGCTGGACCAGGACCAGATCGAGAAGTGCCAGGCGGACGGCCGGAAGGCCGGCCAGGACAAGAAGCTGACCTCCTCGGACGTGCGCGCCAGCGACCGGATCGGCGTCGGCGTCGACACCGACACCGCCGACCGCGGCTGGTTCGCCTTCACCGACGGCGGCCAGCAGGGCCAGGCCCCGATCGCGCAGGAGGTCAAGGGTTCGACCTTCTCCGGGTCGGTGCTCGCCTCCACCCTGCTGAGCACCACCGGCACCACCACGGTCACCGTGGTCGAGGCCGACCAGAAGACCAACGACATCTACGGCGTCTGGTACTTCACCCTGAACACCAAGGACTGACCGGTCCCGCGATGAGCGTGCGCGGCACCGACGAGCAGCCCGGCCCCTCGCAGGCCGGGCTGCTCGTCGTGGTCGCGGTGCCCGCCGAGGCCGAGGCGGTGCTGCGCGGGCTGCCG